>JBILAN010000039.1:0-20847 GCA_044354135.1 Luteolibacter sp. | reverse complement strand
TTGATAGAAGAAAAAGATTAATGCGCCAGTGACAAGTGCTGATATGCACATACACACAATGCTCTTCTTGTTGAAGAATGATACATTGATACTGGGTATCGGAGGAAATAAGGTGGTAGGTGTTTTGGTGTTTGTCTCAGTTGTGACTTCGACGACTT
Source organism: Luteolibacter sp. (assembly GCA_044354135.1). Lineage (GTDB taxonomy): Bacteria > Verrucomicrobiota > Verrucomicrobiia > Verrucomicrobiales > Akkermansiaceae > Luteolibacter. The sequence continues at coordinate 20,689 of JBILAN010000039.1, read as the reverse complement.
GAATGGAATGGTTTGGCAGAGTTTGGGATGCCTTACTAATTTCCATATCGGGATATTGGCGGAGCAGCTTGATATATCCTCCAAGGCCTTTTCCTGCTTGATCACTAACAAGCTTCGATTTCCATCCCATCAGTGCTTCAATCAAGTCGACGATGCTCGACATGTCTTTCAAATGCTCCCTGCTAGTTCCTAACCATTTGAACGGACATGTCCTGAAACTAAAAGTTGGGTTTTCATTTGGGTTGCAGACGATGATGGACTGAGGATTGGTATCAATCCATATCGCTTCGCTTTGTAGAGTTTCTGAAAGCAACTTGCAAACATCGAATACCTGTTGAACCAAGGCAATGGTCATGTCCACCGGCATGGTATTGCTGCCGAGCACATTTGAGAGCGACTCGCCTTCGATCCACTCGGTAACAAGATAGGGCATGCCATCGATAGGATCGATATCACCAAAGATAGTTTTTCTTAAGGCGGGATGCTGAATATGAGAGAGGAGCTCACATGCGGTTGAAAAGGCTATACCTTCATTTGGATCAAGTCCTTCACTGCTCTCTTCGTTATCATCGCATCGCCCGAACGGAAAGAAACGTCGCAAAGAAACAATTTGATCATTCGATTTATCAAGAGCACGGAAAGTGACACCATCCTGGTTTTGGCGGACAATATCTTGGATTTCGAAGCGCGTCATGGGATGGGATGATATTGAATCTTTGATTTTAATTATTCAGGAGCAGGTACGAATGAGAGATTTGTGAAGTTGTCGGGCTGATGAAAATCCGGCTGAAGTCCTGAAAGTTTGGAGGCACTGAGAAACCGCTGTTTTGGTGATTGACTGATGATAGTTACATTTCCTTTCGTAATAAAGCCGAAGTCTATTTCTTTTTGAAGAAATACGATAGGAATTTGCAACCCTGATACGTTGTAATCAGCTTGGCCTTTATCTTGGTAGGCTTGAATATTATTGGGAAAATTGGGCTGGTTCTGGCAGGGAAGGCGAATGGATGCAAATTTTGAGGCCCACCATGCGCCGTTGGATGTGAGATTGAATTCCAAATATTCGCCTTCTTGGGGGTTAGCCAAGAACAGCTCAGCGACATCATATTTCCACAGCTCAGGTGTGAACTGGCCGGGGGAAGCCATAGGATGAATACAAGCGGATTTTGAAAAAATACTTATAAACCAAAGGAATCTCGGATCTTTTGCGAGGGTAAATATGGAGGGGGGGTCAACTTTATCGCCGAACCAATCCGCATTCAGCCCCATCATGGGTAAATCGAGCTTTCCCCATAAGAGAGGTTTCTCCGAAGTGAAAATCTGCATAAATCACCAAACAACACAAAAATAATAAAATGGCGAGGAAGCTTTGAGCTGGGGGTGATCCATACCCTAAAAAAATGAAAGAATATTGATATTTTTATGGATTAAGGTGTTTGCTTTGCCTTAAATCCTAAAAATTTTTAACTCAATGTCTCGCAACCGTTCAGGATTCTACAGCACGATCGAATACATCGGTCCGCGTCCGAAAAAGCCGAAAAAGCCCAGTTTTTTCGGGGGATGGGTGATCGTAGTGTTCGCAATGACAGCGGGAATTTTCTTCGCTAAGCCTTGGATTGGCAGTTTAGTCGCTGCACAAACAGGTCCCACGCCGAAGCAGTGCCAGTTGCTTATTGGTGAGTTGGAATCATCAGATTTGATCGGAGATCAACTTGCTGCAGAGGCATTGCGATATGCGAACCTGGGTGTTTCCTATGATTCATCTTACTATCAAATTCCTTATCCGAATGGAGATATTCCTCGTTCAAAGGGAATGGCTGCGGATTTGATTGTGCGTTGTTATCGCCAAATTGGTTTCGATTTGCAGGAACTTGTTCATCAGGATATGAGTAAAGATTTTCGAGTCTATCCACAATTATGGCAGGCGATGAGTCCTGATAAAAACATCGATCATCGTCGGGTTCCAAATTTGCAGCGCTATTTCAGTCGCCACGGACAAGTATTGAAGAGCAGTCGTGACATCAAAGATTACCTTGTCGGTGATATTGTGGTGTGGGCACTTCCTAATGCGGAAATTCACATTGGGATCGTAGTTCCAAGTCCAGAAGGCAAGAAATCATCTCCATGGGTTGTGCATCATCCTCAATACGATAAAGCGAAATGGGAGAACTCTTTGTTCGACTACCAGATCTTGGGGCATTTCAGCTATCCGGTTGGTGGTAAATAAGCGCATCAAGGTGTTTAGGGTTGGAGTGAGTGAATTTGTGTGGTGATTTGCTTTAGTAGAATTTCAACATGTCAACTTGGCGACCCATTACTGAAGCGCGTTTTTGGATGAGATGGCTTCCGGTTTGCTTGCATACTCCTTTAGTGATGATGTTTTGGGCATCTTTATGCCTTTTAGTCGTGGGTCTCGGGGTTATGTTTTATTATTACCTAGAAGCATCCAAATTTGATCTCGATGAAGTTGGTAAGCTTCCTAAAGAGAACACATATTATGATAGGAGTGGCAAGCTTATCGATGTGCCAGACGATAGGGCAGGGAAGAATGTGAAACGTGCCGATATACCCGAGGATCTGGTTCATGCTTTGATTGCCAGAGAAGATGCGCGTTTTTTCGAGCATGGCGGAGTTGATGTGCGGGGGCTTGCCAGAGCAAGCTTGCGAAATATCAAAGATAGAAATTTCACGCAAGGAGCATCCACGCTGACTATGCAGTTAGCGCGGAACACGTTCGAGATGCGTACGAAATCACTAAATCGTAAAGCGGTTGAGATTGCACTTTCGATTAGGATAGAAGGAAGTTATTCGAAAGATGAAATTCTAACCAATTATCTCAATCGGATTTATTTTGGATCAGGCGCCTATGGAATAGAGCAAGCGGCTCAGACTTATTTTGGTAAGACCACATCCGAATTGCATGCTGGTGAGTGCGCGATGATTGCCGGTATCATAAGGGGACCGCATATTTATTCTCCACTGAGAAATTTTGAAAAGGCGATCAATCAGCGTGATCAAACATTAGCGAGAATGGTGGAAGCGCAAATCATCACTCAAGCGAGGGCGGACGAAATCAAAGCCATAAAAATAGAATTGAATGAAAAATCCAAACACAATGGTGCGCAGCGTTCATATGCCTTACTGGCCATAAAGGAGGAGTTGGAGTCGCTGATGGAGAGAGAAAACATTCTGCTAAACGGTCTTAAAATTCATAGCACGATAGACATAGGATGGCAGACAAGATTGGAGTCCGAGTTGAATCTTGCGGTTAGCGGACTGGAGAAAGAAAAAGGATGGCAACACCATATCCATTCCAAGCATGAACATGGTATGGTAGTCGATTATGTTCAATATGCTGCAGTGACCACCGAGACTAAGTCTGGTGAAATTTTAGCTTATATCGGAGGCAGGGATTATACACATTCGACCTACGATAGAACAAATGCAAAACGTGATTTAGGGTCCGCATTCGAACCCTTTGTTGCAGCTGCAGCTGCGGAACGCGGGAAGCTGGTGTTGGCAGGCAAGCCGATTCAAACGGGTAGGCAAATTGGTCCGCAAGAAGTTCAACGCCTAGCCATGCGATGCGGAATTTCCGGGCCTTTTGTTGATACTGAAGATTTATATAGGGGTGTGGTATCGGCAACACCCATGGAAATGTCTGTCGGTTTAGCGACGCTTGGAAATAAAGGAAACAAGCCCAAGCCGCATTTGATACGTAAGATTACCGACAACGACGGAAATGTGCTATATCATGCCAAGCTAAAAACACAGCCGGCATTATCCAAATCAGCGGCTGAAGATGCGGTTGGCGTTTTAAAGAACATGTCAGGAACACGCTCATTTACAGGTGCTACAGGATCTGAGCGAGATGCCTGGGTTATGAGGCTTGGGCCGAGTGGTTCGACGACAATTTGGATAGGTTTCGATACGCCAAAGAAAATCGCTCCTGAAGCGCGGCTCAATGCGTTATTGGATGAATTTGTCAGGCGTTTAGGGATATAAAATAGGTTGGATGTTGACGGCTGACTTAGGGAAAGGCATGGGTATGCACATGAAACGTTGGTTCTTATTTTTGGCGATGGCCACACGTCTGTATGGGCAGGATTTGGAAGCTCAGAATGTGCCACAGAATGTCATTAACTCTGCTGTTGCCGCAGTTGAGTCTCTGGGAAAAGAGGTGGTGCTTGGTAAATATCAGGTCGCAATCGATAAGATGTATCCGCAGTGGAAAGAACGCACTGCGAAAAAAATGGGGGGCAAGGAGAAGCTCGAGAAACAATTAGAGGATGTCGCTAAAGAAATGCTTAAACGTGGTATTTCAATCACGGATTTCAAACCACTTGGTAAACCAAATGCATTTGAAGTCTATCCGGGCAAGGCCTCTCAAATAATTGACGGCAAGGAAACCGAAGTGATGCGTTACACCAAGTGGCTCGTTTTGGTTCCGACGGTCACACGCGTGCGGATGTTGATTGATGGCGATCCCGTTCCTTTGATTTATGAAAGTCGAGGGTTTCAGGTTGCCATCTCAGATAAGGGCAGCAATGAGTGGTTTTTCATTGATGGTTCGGCTGTAACTGTGAATGAACTTCGTAGTCTTTTTATTACATTACCGGAAAACTTGGAACTCCCTGTGCTTGAGAAGAAACAGATCAAATAATTTAATAGAATGTCTAAATCCGATAAAAAACGTAAATTAAAGTTAAAGCATAATGAGCTTCAGAGCTTGATGATGAAAGTATGGAATCGTGCCCAAAGTGAACTTTGTGAAGTGCGTAATTCCCCGATTCATGGAAGTGGAGTTTATGCAAGTCAGGATATTCAAGCGGAGACAAAAGTCATCGAATACGTGGGTTTGTTGATTGATAAGAAAGAAAGTGATAAACGAAGTACGATTCAACAAGAGCGATCGATGAAACATGGAGATGCCGCGGTATACATTTTCAACATTACGAAAAAATTAGACCTTGATGGGAATGTCCCATGGAACACTGCACGTTTGATCAACCATTCCTGCAATCCGAACTGTGAGTCTCGGATGGTTGGAAAGCGTATTTTTATTTATGCGTTACGCGATATCAAAAAAGGTGAAGAGCTCTCTTTTGACTATGGTTTTGATATCGAATGTTCTGAAGATCATCCCTGTTACTGCGGACTCGACTCATGCGTTGGATATATTGTCAGTCGTGAGCAATGGGAGATGCTTGAAGTGAAATTAGGACGTGGAAAACATGCTGAGAAAGCGAGCTGAATTGTGGGCCTAATTGCCAAAGAGACGATTGAACAGGTGTTGGCGGCGACGGATATTGTCGACCTCATCAGTTCTTACATTCCTTTGAAGCGAGCAGGCAGCAGTTATAAAGCGAACTGTCCTTTCCATCACGAGAAATCCCCCTCGTTCAATGTCAGTGCGGCCAAGCAATTCTTCCATTGCTTCGGTTGTGGAAAGAGCGGTAATGCAATTGGTTTTGTAATGGAGCATGAAGGGCTGGTCTTCATGGATGCGTTAAAGAAACTTGCTGCAAAAGCTGGGGTACATCTTGAAGAAGAACCCGATGATCCGCAGGCGCGTGCCGCGAAACGATCACGCGGTAGATTGTTAGACTTGCACCGTGAAGCATCGGCTTTTTTTCATGAACTGCTGAAAACCGAGCCGAATTGCCAGCACGCACGGGCATATTTGAAAAGCAGGGGATTTGGAAAAGAAATGGCGCAACGTTGGGAAATTGGTTGGATGCCAGATAATCCACAAACTTTTCTTGATTGGGCAAGAAGCCGCAATTTTACTGGAAAGGATCTCGTTGCTTCGGGATTGGCTTCTTTGAGAGACGAAAAAAGACCTGCAGCCGGACTCTATGTCCGTTTCCGTGACCGCTTGATGTTTCCGATCCGAAACGAGGTGGGCGATGTGATTGCTTTCAGTGGCCGTCAGCTCAGAGAGGACCCAAAATCAGGAAAATACATCAACTCACCCGAGACCGATATTTTCAAAAAATCGAATGTGTTGTTTGCTTTGGACAGAGCGAAGAAATCCATTCTAAAGGATAAGACGGTTATCTTGTGTGAGGGTCAGATCGATGCGATTTCCTGTCATGAACAAGGCGTAGAAAACGCGATCGCACCTCTGGGCACCGCTTTCACCTCACAACATGCACGTATTCTCAAACGCTACGCCCAAACCGCTGTGTTGTGTTTCGACGCGGATCTGGCTGGCATGAAAGCCTGTGAACGCGCGTTTCGAGAACTTGCTCCTGAGGGGTTTTCCGTAAAAGTAGTCGAGCTGCCAGCCGGCGATGATCCGGATACTTTTCTCAAGGCCCATGGTGTTGAGGGTTTCCGTAAAGAAATAGCCGAAGCCCGAGATTTCTTTGATTTCAAAATTCAGGCAGGTAGAAAAATCGGCCGATTAGAAACCGCAGAAGGCAGGACGGAAATGACGCGGGACTGCACGGAGTTGCTTGCGGTGATGGGGGATCATGCGGCTCGAGATCAACAAATCAATGTCGTAGCATCCATGCTTGGCGTGGGTTCTTCAACGCTTCGTCAAAATATTGGTATAGCTGCAAAAAAAGCGAAAAACATGGCTGAACGGACGACAATTCGTGATAACCCTAATCAGCCTCAAGAGGAGTTTATTGAAGCTATTCCCTTGGATCGAACTGTCGGTTATCTGTGCAACCTCGCACTGACATCGGCTCCCGCCCAACACTATTTAAATGGACAATTTGAAGCGCTTTATGATGCTAAAGCTTGGGTCGAGGGAATAAATTTGTTAGATAAAATTTTATCGGTTTCCCCAGATCCGGAGTCTAATGCTGCGGTCAACGCCTTCATTTCGAGTTTACGCAAAAGTGAACAACTCGCATTACATCAAGTAATGGGTGGGGTTGAGTTAGATTCCGATGAAGGTCTGGGTGCCGCTGAGAATGCAGTCGGCATGCTCTCTTGCATTGTTCTTCAAAAGCGCGATGCTGCTGTAAAAGCCGCGCTAAAAGAGCCAGGAATCTCTACTGAGCGCATGATATCACTTCTTGAGGAAGCTAAGGTAATCGCCAAGGCATTAAAAAATTCCCCTCGCTCACTTTACGACGACGAACTCCCGAAGGAAACTAGGAAGCCTGAGAAGAAGCCCTGGGAGAATTGGAAACGGAAGTAATCAATCCAGCAAGGCGCTACGCGTAAAGAGCGGGATCACGTGGATGCCCCTAGCTTCTATAGCTTGGCGCCCGCCTTCTTCACGATCGACGAGGACGATGGCGAATTTGACATGGCCACCCTCGCGTTCGATAGCATCTATGGCTTTGAGTGTCGATCCACCAGTAGTGATGACATCATCGACCACGATCACATTTTGGCCTGGGGCGAAATTCCCTTCGATTTGCTTTCCTGCACCGTGGCCCTTAGGTTCTTTGCGGACGGTAAATACTTGGAGCGCTTCATCTGGATTTTGGCGGGCGGAGGCCATACCGATGGCGAGGGAAATGGGGTCGGCCCCGAGGGTCATGCCGCCGATGGCTTGGATGGAGAGCTTTTCCGAATGGATTTTGGAGCGCACGGCGTGCCAGCCGAGGTCGCCAATCATGGCAGCACCAAAAGGATCCATGGCGGTTACGCGGCAATCAATGTAAAGATCTGATTGTTTTCCAGACGCCAGTGTGAACGTTCCGGTACGGACGGATTTCTTGAGAAGGAGAGCTTTGAGGTTGGCTGTGGTTTGAAGCATGGATGGAGGATTTCGGTTTCTCGCTAAAGATTCAATCGCGAATCGGAATTTTGATCAATTATTCTCAATAATTTTGAGTTTTTTGAATCTCCAGCTTGCCACAGGACGGGGTAAGCCTAGGTTTGTGTCTAGAACACATATGAAGATCTGGTTAGACGGCAAGTTGGTTGATGAACAGGATGCGAAAATTTCAGTTTTCGATCACGGTTTATTATATGGTGACGGAGTATTCGAAGGCATTCGTTTTTACAACGGGCGCATCTTCCGTTTGGAGGAGCACATTCATCGTTTGTTCGATTCAGCGAAGGCGATCCTGCTGAATATGCCATGGACTCAGGAAGAGGTTTGCAAGTTCACTTGCGAGACAGTGGCGGCGAATGGCATTAAAGACGGCTACATCCGTTTGGTGGTGACACGTGGTTCTGGAGAACTCGGATTGAATCCTTACCTTTGCCCGAAAGCTTCGATGTTCATCATTGCATCAACAATCAAGCTTTACCCTGAAGAACATTATCAAAAGGGCTTGGCTTTGATCACTTGCGCGACCCGCAGACCTGCTCCAGCAGCTTTGATGCCGCAGGTGAAAAGTTTGAACTATTTGAACAACGTCATGGCAAAAGTGGAAGCGATCCAAGGTGGTGCGCTCGAAGCTGTAATGCTCAATGAACAAGGCTACGTGGCTGAGTGCACAGGTGATAATCTTTTTATCATTAAAAACGGTGAGCTTATCACCCCATTGATTTCAGACGGTGCGTTGGATGGAATTACCCGCGCGGTGATCTTGGAAATTGCTCACAAGATCGGCGTGAAAGTCGTTGAGCGTTCCATGACCCGTTATGACATCTTTATTTCCGATGAATGTTTCTTGACCGGTACTGCTGCGGAAGTGATTCCTGTGGTTTCTCTGGACAGGCGCGTCATCGGCGATGGTAAGCCGGGTCCTTTGACGAAAAAGTTTCTCGCTGAGTTTCATGAGCTTGCCAACAACACCGGAACTGCGTTCTGATTAAATATTCGATTGGATGAACCATGAAGTGTGATTACTGCGATAAAAAAGCGACGGTGTTTCTCACCCAACTCGCGGAAGGACAGATGAAAAAAATCTGTCTTTGTGAGAGTTGCGCCAAAGAGCGTGGCGTCACGGACCCGACAGGTTTTTCGATGGCGGATGCCTTGTTAGGAAATTTTCAGAAAGCCGTTTCTGGTACAGTCACGGCACCAACCGCAGTCAAACCCATGGGCTCTGGAAAGCACTGCCCACAATGTGGTTTTTCGATGGAGGATTTCCAAAAAGTCCGGCGCTTCGGCTGTGCAAGTTGCTATAAAGTTTTTGCTAGCGAGTTGGCGCCCATGCTGAGAGGTATGCACAAGGGTGCCACACATGTTGGAAAAGTTCCTCAAGGGCTTATCGAATCGCATTTTAGGATTCAACGGATTGAAGAGCTTCAAGCAAAACTGGACCAATCGATTGCTTCGGAAAGCTACGAGGAAGCAGCTGAACTCCGCGATGAAATCCGCAAGCTGAATGAAAAGGGGGTGGGGAAATGATGCGGTTTTCGACATTATTGAAACATCCAGCGGATTGGATGATCGCCACGGATGAAGCAAACAGTGCGGTCATCACTTCTCGCATTCGGCTTGCCAGGAATTTACGCAATTATCCATTTCCAGGATGGGCGAAGAAAAGCGAACGCGCAGCGATTTTAGATATCATACGTCCTGCGGTTGAGGATTTGCCTCCGATGAAAGATGCGTTTTCTCGTGAGCTTAGCGAGTTGAGCTCCATGCAAAAGCAGGTATTGGTAGAGAGGCATTTGATTTCCCGTGAACATGCAGCTCGCACCGATGGCTCGGGTGCGGTCATTGAGCGTAGGCAAAGTTTTTCAATCATGCTCAATGAGGAGGATCACCTGCGTATGCAGTCGATTCGTCCCGGACTCCGACTCACAGAGGCATACGAAGCACTCAATGATCTGGATAGCCAGTTGGAGGAAAAACTAGATTATGCGTTTGATCCGCAGTTGGGCTATCTCACAACCTGCCCAACCAATCTAGGTACCGGCATGCGGGCCTCTGCGATGCTTCATCTCCCTGCATTGGTATTGAGCGATCAGATTGGACAGGTATTACAAGCCGTGAACAAGATCGGCCTAGCGGTGCGTGGATTATACGGAGAGGGGACAGAATCACTCGGAAATCTTTATCAAATTTCCAATCAATCGACCCTTGGCGAACGCGAAGACGCCATCATCAGCCGCTTGGAACGGGTGATTTCTCAAGTTGCCAGCCACGAGCAAAATGCACGTCAGAAACTCATGGAAGACGATCCAGATATGGTTTCGGACAAAATTGGCCGTGCCTATGGGGTTTTACGGCATGCTTATCTGATCGATTCCAAAGAAGCGCTCAATCACCTTTCTTTGCTCCGCCTTGGTGGTAATCTCGGTTTTTTCCCCAAGGAAACCGTAACAGTCTGCGACTCCTTGTTGATGGATATCCAGCAAGCGCATTTGCAGTTACATGCGGGAATGAAACTCTCAGCGGAGCACCGTGATGCCATCCGTGCAGAAATTTTACGCTCTCGTTTGCAATCCCTCGATTCACCCATTAACCTATCCCCAAAGCATAAAACCCTCTTGCCTGATGAAGGCAGCAACCTAGATTAAATCATGAACAATTTCACTCCTAGAGCCCAACAAGTCCTGGCCTTAGCAAGAAAGGAAGCGGATCGTTTTAACCACGCATATGTTGGAACCGAGCACCTTCTTCTGGGACTGATCAAACTTGGCCAAGGAGTGGCGGTGAATGTTTTAGAACGCATGGGTCTCGAACTCGATAGCGTGCGTGTTGAGGTCGAAAAGGAAGTTGGCTCAGGTCCTCCACAAAAAAGTCCAGGAAACATTCCTTACACGCCACGCGTGAAAAAAGTTTTGGCTCTGGCTAACAAAGAAGCCAAAGCACTCAACCACTCATACGTCGGAACGGAGCATCTTCTGTTAGGTCTGCTCCGTGAAGGCGAAGGCGTTGCAGCTCGTGTGTTGAAACGTCTCGATGTCGATATCCAACGCACCCGCAATGAAATCTTGGCAGAGATCGATCCTAATTTTTCACCCGAGGATATGGATGAGGATGACGAAGACGATGATGAGGATGATATGGGCGTCTTTGAAGATGAGGGAGGAAACCAACCCGAAGCCAGTGCTCAAGAATCCAGCGAATCCAAAACCAAGACTCCTGCACTCAAAGCTTTCGGTCGTGATCTCACCAAGCTGGCGCAAGAAGGCGGGCTAGATCCCGTGATTGGACGCAGCGATGAAATCGAACGCGTGATCCAGATTCTCTGCCGTCGTACTAAAAACAATCCGGTTCTCATCGGTGAAGCCGGTGTGGGAAAAACAGCCATCGTCGAAGGTCTCGCGCAAGAAATTGTCACCGGAAACGTCCCTGAACTTCTCCGTGATAAAAAAGTTATCACTCTTGATCTCGCCCTCATGGTCGCCGGAACAAAATACCGTGGTCAATTTGAAGAACGCATCAAAGCGGTGATGGATGAGATCCGTAAAGTGAAGAACGTGATTCTTTTCATCGACGAGCTTCATACGATCGTTGGAGCAGGCTCTGCTGAAGGAGCAATGGATGCCTCCAACATCATCAAGCCCGCACTCAGTCGCTCCGAGTTGCAATGCGTTGGTGCGACCACACTCAACGAGTATCGCAAATACATTGAAAAAGACTCCGCACTCGAGCGTCGATTCCAACAAGTCAAAGTGGATGAACCATCGGTGAGCGATGCGATCCTCATTCTCCAAGGCCTGCGTGAGAAATATGAATCGCACCACAAAGCCATTTACACCCAAGCCGCTATCGAAGCTGCGGTGAAACTTACCTCACGTTACCTCACCGCACGTTTCCTCCCCGATAAAGCTATTGATGTGCTGGACGAAGCGGGGGCGCGTGCTCGCATTGGCACGATGACACGTCCGCCTTCAATCAAGGAAGCTGAGTTGAAGATCGAAGAAATCAACAAACTCAAAGTCGCTGCCATATCCGAACAGGATTTTGAAAAAGCTGCGGCTCTTCGCGATGATGAGAAGAACGCGAAAAAAGCACTCGAGGACACTCTCAAACAATGGCGCGCCACTTCCGAAGAGAAGGTCGTGACGGTCGATGACGAAGACATCATGACGGTCGTTTCCAAATGGACCGGAGTACCATTGAAACGCATGGAGCAAAAGGAAACCGAAAAACTCCTGAATATGGAGGGTGAATTGAAGGGTCGTGTGATCGGACAAAACGAAGCCGTCGTCGCGATTTCCAAAGCCCTGCGCCGCTCGCGTGCTGACCTGAAAGATCCAAAACGTCCCATCGGCTCCTTCCTTTTCCTCGGCCCAACCGGTGTTGGTAAAACCTATCTCGCAAGAAACCTCGCTGAATTCATGTTCGGCGATAAAGAAGCGCTGATTCAAATCGACATGTCGGAATACATGGAGAAATTCACCGCATCACGCTTGATCGGATCGCCTCCAGGTTATGTCGGTTATGAAGAAGGCGGTCAACTTTCCGAAGCTGTGCGCCGTCGTCCTTACTCTGTGGTGTTGTTTGACGAGGTCGAAAAAGCCCACCCAGATGTCATGAATCTTCTGCTCCAAATTTTGGAAGACGGAACCGTGACGGATTCGTTGGGGCGGAAAATCGATTTCCGCAACACGATCATCATCATGACCTCGAACGTCGGGGCTTCCACCATCAAGCGTCAAACCTCACTTGGATTCGGTGCGATGAATGCGGACGAATCCGACTTCGAAGGAATGAAGGAAAAGATTCTCGAAGAATCGAAACGTTATTTCAAACCGGAGTTTTTGAACCGTTTGGACGATCTCGTGGTGTTCCACATGTTGGAAAAAGTGGATCTCAACCAGATCGTCGATTTGGAAGTTTCCAAACTTGTCGCTCGTTTGAAAGAGAAGGAAATCGATATGACCCTCGCCGAGAACGCGAGAGAACTGCTCATCGAAAAAGGATTCGATCCTAATTACGGTGCGCGTCCGATGCGTCGTGCTGTCGAACGTTACCTCGAAGATCCGTTGGCCGAAGCCTTGTTGCGTGGCACGGTGAAAACCGGAGACAAAGTCCGCGTCACTCGTAAGCAAGGCACCGAGGAATTGATCTTCGATACATCCAACAAGGACGGTGGTTCTGGTAAAGATTCCAAAAAAGTGAAAGCGAAGTGATCATGGAGAATCAGGTTTTCACTGCGAATGCAGATTATGAGGAAAATAACACCCAGGCAATCCGTCTAGAAGAAGGTCAGGAAGTGACCAGTGGCCCAGAAGATAAAGCCTGGCCAGGTTGGATATGGGCGACCGATTCCTCAGGTAGAAATGGTTATGTTCCTGCGGAATATCTCGAACCCCTTGGTGAAGATCGTTGGGCCGCCACCAAAGCCTTCGATCCTACCGTTCTGAAAATCATACGCGGCGACAAACTCACCTCACGCCAACAAATCCACGGCTGGCATTGGTGCGAAAATGAAACGGGTAATCAGGGATGGGTCGCGGGGTATTTGTTGAGACCCTTATAGGAGAACCGCGCCTCCGGCCAAACGTTGGAGAGCCGTGCCTCCGGCCGGCTGTATAGCAAATAATGAATTTATAGATTGGTAGATTTAGCCGAAGGCTCTGGACTGCTGCGGTTATACCCAGCTCTCAAGTTGGATAATTTTAATCGGACATTCCTAGTAATAACCCATCACCCCGTTCACAACATGAACCCAAAAAGCTGTGAATAATCACAGCAGTCCAGAGCCTGCGGCGCGGTTGTTTCAGCTTTTATCTTGAACTCAACACCATCCTCTTTTTCATAATCCTCAATGACGCAATTCTCCGCCCCATCAAAAAAAACCAGTCGCTTTTCGTCGCGATAGGTTGTGGAATAAACGTTATGCTCGGAAAAGTATATATAGCTATCCCATTTGTATTGTTGCTTTCCTGCGGTGATACAGCCCCTAAGGGAGAAGGCAGCTATAAAGAGGAAGAGCAAGTTAAGAAGGTTCTCTCGTCATTAGATGCAGACGACCCGCATCAAAAGCTGCCTGATGACTATTACTGGGGAAAAACAGGAAACGGTGAGCCATACATCATAACGGGCACGGACAGCCATAAAGGAGGGGGAACTCTTCGAATATTATTCTCTGATGGAACCATATTTACTCACTTCTGTCATGTATGTGGGCCAGGGCCAACACCACTTGAAGGATTCAGAGGAGATACTAAAGATGATGTGATCGCCTCTGTTAAAGAGGCAGTCGGACACTAAAAAGCATAACCAGTCGCCGCATCCAATCCACACCCGCTCCGTGTCCATGCTTCACCCTGATTTCAACGCTTACCCTAACTTCGATCTTGGCTACACGCGGCGGTTTGGCTAGGCTTAGGCTTAGACGTTATGAAATCAGCGCGTCTGGAGACGCGCGGTCCAATTACAAATCTAACAACCCGTCACGAACTTCCAATCCAGTGGAACCGTAACCATATCGCCGTTTTCACTGGTGATTCGGATTTCGGTTTCGTTGACGGGAATGATGGAGTCGACCTTGCCGAATTTTTCAGGAACTGCTGCGACGGCTTGGATGTTTTTCAGGGTGACCGGTTGGTCTTTAGAGAAATTTCTGGTGCAGGGAACACCGAGGTTGTGCAGGAGGTCTTTGCGTGAGACGTCCACACTATCGCAGAAATGCGAGCAGATGTCCTCGATTCCGATGCGAGCAGTGTGGCGGGAGTTCCATGGTGCGGCTGAACGTCCACCGTTGGAGAGCCAGAACATGGTAGCTGGGAAGTCGCTTGGATTTTTCAGTGCAAACCAGACAAATCCATCAAACACACAAGCCGACCATGCGAAGGGTTGCTCTTCAGTGGCAGCCTCCGAAACCATCATCACCAGATCGTCGCTTTTGGAGTTTGATGGGTAATAGCTCAGATCGGTCGTCCCACCATCGGCCAATGGGACTTCTGACAGGTCGGAAAAGATCGCGCCGATTTCGAGTTGTTGATGCGCGCCATCGGCTGGGTTGGAGAAATATTCCGGATAAACCGATGCCCAGCGGAAAGTGGAGACGCTGAGTCGGGCCGAGCCGGCAGGCAAACTGGAGAGATCCAGGATAGGGTGAGTGCCGTAAGACCAATCGCCTTCTAGTCCATCGATGTGGTGCGTTAGATAAACCGCGGTTTCGCCACGGCGAACGGAAAGCGTTTTGGTGATTTTCGCCGAAACATCGGAAGCTTCAATTTCCAGACTCAGGGAGTTCGCATCTTGGGCCACGAATTTCCATACAGCATTTGCCGTTTCTCCATGTGGAGGACCGTCTGTTTGCGGGCCAAAGGGAAGGCAGAGGAAATCTCCCCGTAGATTTTTCAATAGAACGGGCAATGTCGAATCAATCTCATCCGGCTGCCATGGAGCAAGTGCGTAGGGGGAGACGATGCGATCGTCGATTTTGAATTTCACTGGTGCGAGATGACCTCCGTCTTTTGTGACTTGAAGTGTGACCTGACCAGATGATAGGGAATAGGAAGGAGCGCCGTGAATCGTTTCCATGTGAGTAAGAGCGTGTAGAAAATTATGAGCCGCTGTGATTTAGTTCATTAATCGATTGCCTGAAATTACGAATCGCCATGAGAGTAAAGATCACAAAATAAATGACATTGAATGCAGCTGTTGTAGCCAAGACGATTTCCTCATTGATACCACCCGTGTTTGACATCATCATGGATACCGGTGGTAACCAGACGAATAGCCAGAGAATGCCCTTGCTGGAAAGAGACTCTGCAACACCAAGAAGTGTCATGGAAATGACTCCTGTCGCTACTGTAATGAGAATGTAATTCGAAACCCGTGCAGGTCCGTTATTTTTGAAAATATTTACCAAAATAGCAGGGAAAACCATGGATGAGATCATTCCTAATGCAACGATCCATACATCAGCATCGAAGTAGGGATTTGGAATAAAGAACAGGGATACACCTGCGATAAGAGTGAGCAGATAACAAAAGAAAACTCCTGTCGCCCATGTGGGGAGTAGGAATAATCCGAGAAATGTGCCGATGAATCCATACCGATTGAATTTTGCCATCACAGGCGGAACGATAGCTCCGAATTCGGTGAGGCTGATGGTGAAAATCGGTGCAAAAATCAGGAAATATAAGACGATCATTTCATCTAAGTCATTAACATAGATGCTTCCGATAATTGCAGCCGCTACGGTGACAAACAAAGAAACGATGCGCCGTAGGGTGGAGTAATTTTCCGCGTAGGGCGCGATGAGAGATGTGCCAATCGATATCATGAAGAAGCTATAATAGATGCACGCCGCAATGTAGAGTGAGACTCCAATTCTGGAGTCGGCGGTTTCCAATGAACAGAAATCCACCAAAGATCCGCCACCGCCGCCCATGCTACTATAGGCAAATACGGCGAAGAATAATGTGTATGTGCCGAGGGGTATACCAATCAAAGGAAGAATGGAGCGTAGTATGACGGATGTTGAAGCGGATAGGCCAACTGTGATAGCGGTGAGAGCGGCGGATGTGATGAAAATAAGAAATAGCATGACTACTTCTCCGATGAGGTTCATGCCCCCAAAGAAATATCTCAGGATGAGATAAGGAATGATCGTTACGAGAATAAGTGCGGATTGACTCACGATGGCTGACCATTTGCCAGCAACGATGCGCCAAGCTGACAGGCGAGTCAGTACCATCATATCAATCGTGTTGTCTTTGATTTCAGTGGAGAGGGCGCCCATTCCACGCATGGGTTGGATGACCATCACAGCAATGGAAAAGAAGATGAAGATGATGTTGGAAATAGTTTCACCTGCCTGATCAGAAGAGGAAACGCTGACTGCACCTAGGAGAATGACTCCGAGGATGATCTGAAGCGCCAGAAAGACTCCGATGAATGCCTTGGTTCTCAGTCCTTGGCGAAGCTCTTTGACAAGCATGGGCGAGAGGCGGTCTGAGAAATCATCGGGAAATGTAATTTTCATGAAAAAATATTTAGAGTTAGGAATACTCAGATCAGTGCCTCTGCTTCTTCAGCGGGTGGTTGTGGAACTTGAGGCACAGCAGACTGGGGAACAGGAGGAGGGGTTTTAACGGCGAGTTTGCCCTGCTCAATATTGGAAAGCATATCAATGAACGCGTCTTCAAGATTGCGCTGTTCACGGTGGAAATCGATGATGCGCAAGTTGTCTTTGACCATGCGTGCTAGAACATCAGCCGCTTTTGCAGGATCCTCCGTATCAATGCGGATCCGTCCACCAGTTTTTCTGGATTCCAGCAATTCGATATTCGGTTGAAGAATAGCCCAATCTGAAAGTGCCTGTGGATCGCCATCCAACTGGACATCATATAACACGCCGCCAAGTGAGTCTGATGTTTGTTTCAGGGATTCGGAATCTCCATGGTGAACAATGCGACCGTTATTCAGGAACAGCAAAGTATCGCACATTTCACCGAGCTCGGAGAGGATGTGAGAGGAGATGAAAATGGTTTTACCTTCCTTTGCGAGAACGCGGATGAGGTGCTTGAGTTCAACCCTTGCTTTTGGATCCAATCCGGCGGCGGGTTCATCCATGATGAGGACTTGCGGATCATGCAGAAGAGAGCGTCCCAGGCAAAGCCGCTGGGTCATGCCTTTGGAAAGTTTGTTAGAAAACCTGTCTGCAAGCGGAACGAGGTCGGTGAATTCCATCACTTCATCGATGCGCTGACGGCGTTCCTTACCTTTGTAGCCTAGAGCACGCGCATAGAAGTCGAGGTATTCCAAGACGGTCATGTTATCGTAGTTTCCGAAATGATCAGGCATCCAGCCGATCAATCGTCGCACTTCGGTGGGGTGGTGGATGACATTGATCCCGCAGATTTCCGCATGGCCCATAGTCGGGTAGTCAAGACTTGCGAGGATGCGCATGGTCGTGGTTTTACCAGCGCCGTTGGCACCCACAAAGCCACAGACGGAGCCGTGAGGAATATCAAATGAAATACCGTTCACAGCCTGCAAAGGCCCAAAGAAGCGGTAAAGATTGTGAACTCGGATTGCTGGGTCGCTCATGAAACTTTAAACTTTAAATTTTAAACCTCAAGGAAGAGGGCTTTGTGTGGACTTTTTACGAATGATGGATGCGAAAATTTTGACCAACTCATTGGTTTCAGCGATGAGTGATTCGAGTGAGATATGAACCGATTCGTCGATGGGATTGCTATCGCTGATGAGTCGCAACCAAAGTCCAGTTTCACGCGCTTCCTTCTTTGAAAGACGCAGTCGGTATAGCGCATCCGTTTCGCTAATGGCTTCGATAGATTCAATATAATTCGCCGCAATCGATCCGGAAGAGCGCAGCACTTGCTTGATATCCGGCCAAGAAACTGGATCCCAATTCGTATGCCGTAAAAACATACGAATTTCGAGCGCAAATGCATATGTGCGTTGCTCAAGATCGTAAGGTTTAGGTTTCGTAACTGCATTGCTCATCGAGCTCTTACTTGAAGTTTAGAGTTTAAAATTTAAAGTTTAGCGAACGATGGGTCCGGTGATGATGGTGGTGGTTTCCCAGTCGATGGATGGGTGTGTATTGATGCCCGGGGCGTTGATACCAGGGACGTCTTCGGTAATGGCGATGTAGTGACCTTTGCGATCCTGGACTTTTTTGAAGAAGGCTTTGTTTCGCTCTGTGAATTTCAGATTCAAATCATTTAGGATGGGCTGAATCATTGTGGGATCGATAGAGATGAGCTTGGAGGATTTGCCTTTGGTAAGGTTTTCGACGCGATGCCATTGTCCTTTTTCATCGAGGTAAAGAAGGGTTTTGATAGGGAAGTCGAAGTTTGAAACAACCTCGCCATCCTTTTTACCAAGTTCGATTCTTCCGCGTGTTGGAACAACGGCTGAGATGAGTTGGCCCTGTTCCGAGCGGCTTTGGAACCAGCTGCCCGATGCGTATAGTTTTCCTCCAGTTGGCTGGATATCGTAATTACCTGAACTGGTGGAATCAGTGAAGCGCGACCAACGACTTGCTCGGAGAGGCACAGGAGTAAATAGTGCGGATTCCTCGATGGTGAAACTTGGGGAAGTCATCACACCAGTGCGTGAGAATTGCTCCTGATGAATGAACGCAGCGTTTTGGTTATCATCTGGCCGGACTTCCATCAAGACAAGGCGTTTGCCTTCCCCACCGAAACCATCTTGTAAAATGATCAGTACGATGAGGAGTAGGGAGGTTAAGATGGAAATAATTGGAGTGGTAATAAACAAGCGATGCCTCCGTCCTGATTTAGCGAAGACAAAAAGATTCACAGGTCCAACGATGATCCCGAATATGATTAAGATGAGAATGAACAAGATTGAATTGAAGTCTTTGGTATTGAGTAATTTTTGAAGTGGCCATGAAGTATTGAAATCTTTTGTCGCTGCAGTGATGCGGGTTTTAATTTTTCTGTTATATACAAGATCAACTGTTGGTTTGGGATCGAGGCGATCTCCTGAGATGTTCTTTATCAGGTATTCTCCAAAACTGATATCGCTTGGTAATCCGAGTGCGTTTGGATTACTTGCACTATCGGAATAGATGATGACTTGTCCACCGAGGCGCATCCAAGATATGATGGCATTGCGAGGACCTGAAGGAACGGACATCCAATCATTGGAAGTCATCAGAATGGAATCAAATCCTGAGTATGCTCGCCAATCATCGGGCAGTTGAGTCGGAGAAAAGCGCGACGAAAAATATCCGCTGGTTCCCGAATAATGAGGGCTACTAGAGGAACGAGTGGCCACTTCGGAATCGAGAGCTGATGCGTTTGGTGCGTGGAGTTTATCACTTAAAAGAACACATGGGTGATGAGCTCCAAATCTGATCGTATCGTTGTGACCATTGTTACCCATGGTTCCACTGAGCGAGACTTTGAACTGCTCATAATAATTGTTGCCATTTTGTGCAGTCAGTGGAACAAGGATATCGTAACTTACAACTTCTCCTGACTTTATAGTAAAAGAATAACGGGAGGAAGTAGATAAAGATCCATTGTAAGACGTGAAGCTCTGAAAATTGAGATGGATGGTATGATTTACAAGTTGTCCGTTTGAAATAAAAACTCTAATAGGATGATAACCGCCTATGCTTGGATCTGAAAACAAACTGGTAACCTCAACATGGGTATCGGTTTTCTTATCCGCAACCTGACGGAATAAAACCTCTTGGGCATGGGTTAGATTCAAGCCCACCAAAATCGCTGCGATTATCAGGGTGGACGTGAAAAATTTCCGGAAATCGTTCCGGTTCGCTGATTGATTCATTTAAGCAGGGGTGAGATTTTTTGGCGTTGCGTTACCTTGGAAAGGTATTTGTTTGATAAGATTTTCAATGACCGAGTTGGAGGTATGGCCATCGACTTTCGCATGGTAATCTAACACAATCCGATGACGAAGAACCGCTGGAGCGATCGCTTTCACATCCTCGAAGGATGCATTGGAGCGTCCATGAATGAGCGCACGGGCTTTGGCAGCTGATGACATCGCAAGTGCAGCACGAGGGCTGGCACCGAAGCGGATTTGTTTCGCGCCTTCGTGTTGACCAGGATGGGTGGAATCGACCAAACGCGCGATGTAGTTTGCCACAACATCGGGAAGATAAATGCGGCGAACCAAAGCCAACAGATTGCCGAGGGTTTCCGCTGTCATGATCGCGGAGACTTGCGGTTCCGTGCCGAGTTCGCGGTGTGACACGATTCGCTGAAGGGTTTCAACGTTGTTACGGGTGATTTCGAGTTTGAAAAGGAAACGGTCAAGCTGCGCTTCGGGAAGCGGGTAGGTGCCCTCGAGTTCGATGGGGTTTTGGGTGGCGAGAACGAAAAACGGTAGGGGAAGTTCGTGGGTTTTTCCGAGGACTGTGACGCGGCGTTCCTGCAT
>JBILAN010000005.1:0-72619 GCA_044354135.1 Luteolibacter sp. | reverse complement strand
ATTTGTCTTATAAAGTAGGGCCGGTGGGGATTGAACCCACGACCAAAGGATTATGAGTCCCCTGCTCTAACCACTGAGCTACAGCCCCATTTGTATTTGGATGAAGAAAGAATGATCTGGTGATGAACATGGGTGCAAGGCTAAGGTTTACGAAGTTTAAACCCACGACCAACCCCGACGATGTCGGGGCTGGTCTAAAACCGGCTCCCCCGATAAAATCGGGGCTGAGCTACAGCCCCGTTGTGTTCAGACACGGCGGAATCATGATCTGGTGATGAACATTGGTGCAAGGCTAAGGTTTCTGTCGCGGAAAACTTTTTAGTTGCCGATCGATTGGATCGCTAGCTCGAGCTGCTCCACAGTGTCGACAATGGCATCGGCTGTGATCAATCGATCCCGGTCATGGTAACCCCAGGTGACGGCGATGGATTTCATGCCGGCGTTTTTGGCGGTCTCGAGATCCATAGTGGAGTCGCCAATGATGATACAATCCTCTGAAGCGACGCCCAGTGTATTGGCGATTTGGAGCGCACCCGTGGGATCGGGCTTATGAGGCAGGCCATCTTGGTTTCCGAGAACAGCGGCGAAATGGGTATTTGGGAAAAGTTTCCCAACAATTTCCGCTGTAAAGGGGTGGGGTTTGTTGGAAAGCACGGCGAGCGGAATGGCTTGCTCTTCGAGTTGTTGAAGCAATCCAAGTATCCCAGGGTAAACGCTGGTGCCGCGTGGCCATGAGACTGCATAATCGGCTGCGAAATTTTTCAAAACACTGTCAGTGATGTCGATTCTGGAAACCGTTGCGAGGGCGCGCTGCACAAGTTTAATGGCCCCGTCACCAATGAAACCACGGACATTGGCGTGACTTTGACCGGGCAGCCCGTGCTGGATGAGGGCTCGGTTGAGGGAAGCCGCTATGCCCGGTAGAGATTCAACCAAAGTACCATCGAGATCAAAAATCAAAGCGCGCATGCGGAGAATGAAAACAAAGATGGCGTGAATTGAACATGGTTTTCCGCATTGAGAATCGGTTGAAAATTATGCTCTGCATTCGGTAAAGAGTGCTCTAGCTTGCCTGCGTGTCAGATGAAATGTTAAAAACATCGCAGGGCAGCTCGCTGTGGAAAGACGCATGGCATCGTTTGTCGAAGAACAAGCCGGCATTGGTGAGTCTTGGAGTTTTATTGGTAATCATAGGCATATGTTTTATCGGGCCGTTTTTACCATTCGTGAAAAGCCCAACGAGCATCGAATTGAAAAATGCATTCGCGACTCCATCCGCCGATTATTGGTTCGGCTCCGATCAGCTTGGGCGGGATGTTTTTTCCCGCGTGTTATATGGCGGACAAGTTTCTTTGCTAGTTGGGATAGTCGCAACAGGCGTTGCAGTTTTGATTGGCGTCGTTTATGGCGCAGTTTCTGGGTATGTGGGCGGTATCGTCGATTCCGTCATGATGCGTTTTGTCGATATTTTGTTCGCGCTACCTTTTCTGGTTTTGGTGATTTTGTTCGCGCTTGTGGTGGATGAGCCCTCGTCCAAATTCACAACGTGGGTTGTTGAAACAACGGGTTGGGAGCGCGATCGCGTCGCACCGATCACGACATTGATCCCGCTATTCATCGCGATTGGAGCGATTGGTTGGCTTACCATTGCTAGGATTGTTCGCGCACAGGTGATGAACGTGAAAAATCTGGAGTTCGTAGAAGCTGCGGTTTCATTAGGTTTGAGTCGTGCTCGGATTCTTTTCCGTCACATTCTGCCGAACGTTATCGGCCCAATCATCATTTACACCACGCTCGCGGTCCCCGGAATCATGTTGTTAGAAAGTGTGTTGTCATTTCTCGGACTTGGAGTAAAGCCGCCCAACTCATCGTGGGGCATCCTTATTAAAGAAGGTGCGGATCGCATGGAGATCACGCCTTATCTCTTATTGTTTCCTTCATTATTTTTTGCGACAACTTTGTTCGCTCTCAATTTCCTCGGCGATGGTTTAAGAGATGCGCTGGATCCGAAATCCTCCAAAGACTGATTTTCATTTCCATAAAGCATGATGCCCCCCTTCATGAAGCGAGCCCTAGACGGGATCTATCCTCCTATCTGCGAGCTGTGCGGTTGTGGACTTAAGGACGGCGAAGTCCTCTGCGAGGCATGTGAAGAAAAGCTCCCACGCATTGTCAGTCCGTTTTGTGAAACCTGTGGAGAAAGTTTTTTCGGGCAGGTTGATGGACCGTTTGATTGCCCGAACTGCAAGGATATATCCTTTCATTTTGAGTTCGCGTTGGCGGCAATGGATCGCTGTGAGGAGACGCTCGAGCTGGTGCACCGGCTCAAATACGGCAAAGAAATCCATCTCGCAGATGCGCTTGGAAAACTTGCGTGCGGGGTGTTTTCGGATCGCAGGTTCCAAATTTCATTGAAAGAGAAATGGTTGTTGGTTCCCGTGCCTCTGCATCCGAGCCGGCTGCGCAAGCGGCATTTCAATCAAGCGGAAGAAATCGCGAGAGTGGTGGCAAAGCAGTGCGAACTGCCGATGATGAATGTGTTGAAGCGTGTTAGGAATACTTCGACTCAAACTCGCTTGTCACGCAAGCAGCGATTGGAGAACCTCAAAAAAGCATTCGAACTTCGAAATACTTGGAAAATGAAAACCCCAGCAACTCTAACAACTGTGCGTGGAGTCATTCTCGTTGATGATGTATTTACAACGGGATCGACCGTGGATGCTTGCGCGAAGGTATTGCGCAAAGCAGGAGTGAAACGGGTGGCTGTGCTTACAGTGCTTCGAGGGTGAGATCACGAAACAAGACTTTCATTTCTTTTCCGGGATGCACTTGCAGACCGACTGGGCCTTTTTCTTTTGCTGTTTCGGAGGTGTAAGTCATCACTTCTTTGCCGTTGAGCTCTACCTTATAAATAGGACCTTTGGCGGTGATTTTCATCGTGTTCCATTCGCCTTCTTTGAGCAATTCCGCAATCCCCTTGGCTTCGACAGGGTAACCTCTTTTTGATGCGATATAAGGCGAAGCGGTCATGTCGCGTTTGAGCGACCCCGAAATGCCAATTTGGATTTGATCATTCTCATGACGAAGAAATACCCCCGAATCAATTTTTCCTTCAAATTTGAATCCGCATTGGAAAACAAAGTTAGAATATTCATTTTCAGTCCAAAGGATTGAACCCTTCTTTGCTGGATCATTTTCCCCTTGCATCGCTCCGTTGATAACCTTCCAGCAGTCTGCTCCAGCGACTTTCCAACCCGTCAGGTCCTTGCCGTTGAAGAGCGATACTGGTTCCGCCTGCGATAGCAAGGAGGCTGCTAATAAAGTGAGAAGGATAGAGATTTTCATGATGGATAGTTGATTGGAGATTTACGCAAAGCATACACGCAAGCTATCATGCAAAATCCCAGCGCCACGAAAGGAAGCAGACCGGATTTGAGATCCGCTCCAATGAACCAAGGATGGAGTGGTGAGCTTGGAATCAGAACTTGGGTCATAGAAAATGTTTTCAGCGCAAACACCAATCCCGTATGCAGTCCGATGGCAAAGCAAAGCGAGCGGCTCCGAATGCGACTATACGCGAGTATGATTCCAAGAAAGGTCAGGGTTACGAATTCCGTGACGAAAAACGTGGGGTTGGTAAAATGTCCAAACGTGCTGCTGAGGATTTCCAATCCGGAATGCCATGCGGATGGGTGGGAAACTTCGATTCCTTTGGGCGGCTTGAGGAAATGCAAAAATGAAAACATGACCGAGCTGCCTATCCATGCGGTTTTAGGCGAGCAGGCACGTAGCCAAAGACCTAAAAGAAGGCCTCGGAAAATCCATTCTTCGATAATCCCTGCACCAAGAGCCGGAACGAGAGCTTTGGAGAGAATTTTTGAAAACGAAACCGTATTTCCATTTGGTTCACTTGCTTCCATGAAGTGTAGAATCAAAGCAAGCGCACCCAAAGCAACCATACCAATGACTAATCCCAGCGCTAATTGTGTCCCACGCTGCTTCCAACTTTGCTTAATCAAAGAAAACTCTGCGCGATTACCTTGATCAGGAATCCGTTTCACTCGACGTATCAAGAAAGGCAATAAAACCAATGAGGAAGCCAATAAGCAGCGACTGAAGTAGCGATCCGATTTGGCTTTTTGGGCCGACTTCGCAACCGACTCCAATACAGCAGGATAATCGTTCGTCTGCGCGCTTTCAGCAAATGCTTTTCCCGCGTCGTAGAGATGGGGTGTGAGTAGCGCAGCAAGCAACAATGAAGCCATCAGCCACAACACCAACGCACCTGCTTCTGACTTTAGGAACCGCATGGGTTAGATTTTTTCAGATCCGAAATAAGGAACCAACGCAGCTGGGATTTTGATCGAGCCATCGGGTTGCTGGCATTGTTCTAAGAGCGCGACATAAAGTCGTGGCAATGCCGTGCCGGAACCGTTCAGGGTGGCAGGGAAACGGTTTTTGCCTTCCTTGTCCTTAAAGCGAAGTTTCATGCGACGCGCCTGGTAATCGCCGAAGCACGAGCAGCTGGAGACTTCCAAATACTTGCCGTGGCCGGGAGCCCATACCTCGATGTCGTAGGTTTTCGCAGATGACTGACCGATGTCGCCGGTGCAGAGTTCGATGACGCGGTAATGCAGTCCGAGCTTTTGCAAAATGCTCTCGGCGTGCGAGGTGAGTTGTTCGAGAACTTCAAAACCCTTTTCTGGTTCAACGACTTGCACGAGTTCGACTTTATCGAACTGGTGCATGCGGATAATCCCTTTGTTATCACGTCCAGCAGAACCTGCCTCACGGCGGAAACAGGGAGTGTAAGCAACGAGTTTCATTGGCAGATCGCTTTCTGCAACAATGGTATCTCGGTAAAGATTGGTAACAGGAACCTCGGCGGTCGGCGCGAGGAAAAGTGTGTTGCGGTGATCGGTTTCCGAAGGCTCGGTGCCATACATGTCGGATTCAAATTTCGGCAACTGACCCGTTCCTTCCATACACTCGCGCAGCACGAGATGAGGCACATTGACTTCTTCGTAGCCATTCGCCGCTTGAGTATCTAACAGAAAATTGATCAGCGCGCGCTCAAGCTTCGCGCCTTTGCCGCGATACACCGCAAAGCCGGAACCGGAAATACGGATTGCATCCTCCCATGAAATCAACCCGTGAGCGGTGGCAAGCTCGACGTGATCTTTGGGGTTTTGCAAAGCGGGTTTGTCTCCCCACTCACGGACAACAGGATTAGATTCTTCGCTATCGCCGATTGGACAATCGGCATGTGGCAAGTTGGGAATATGCAGCAAGAGATCGATCTGCTTCGCAGCAGCTTCTTCAGCTAGGGTATCGAATTTAGCGATCTCTTGATTGATCCCGCGAACCTCCGCTTCGATCGTTGAGCTGTCTTCGCCCTTGGCTTTCATCATGCCGATCTGCTTGGAGATCGTCTTGCGCTTGTTTTGAAAATCCTGCTTCGAAGTTTCCAGAGAACGACGGGATTCATCGCAGGCCAAAACCTCATCAATGAGTTTCCAATGATCGCCGCCGCGTTTTTTCAAACGCTCACGAACTTCTTCCGCATTTTCCCGAATGATCCTGATATCCAACATGTCAGCGCAAACTTTCGTTGCAGGCAGGGTATGAAAGCAAGGCAAACCTGACATCTCCACGATTCCCCGCCTGCCAATTTTCCTCTATTCATCCCCTCCACTTACAATTTTTGTCCTGCCCACGACAAAGATTGTAAGTGGAGAGCTGACATCACTTGTCAGGACTGTGGTGGGTTGATATCTCATTTCCCGACGTGCTTCTTCTATTTCATAAACCCTATGGCGTGTTGTGCCAGTTTACGCCGGATCAGCCAGAGCAGAAAACTTTGGCGGATTTTGGTTTTCCGAAAGGGGTTTATCCGGTCGGGAGGCTCGATATGGATTCTGAAGGCTTGCTACTGCTCTGCGACGAGCCGGGGTTTAACCATCGTTTCCTCGATCCCGAGCAAGGACATCCCCGCACCTATTGGGTGCAGGTGGAGGGCGAGCCAGATCAGGCGGCGATGAATCGGTTGAGATCTGGCGGCATCGATATCCAAGGACACAAGACTAGGCCATGTCGGGTGGAATTGATGGAAAACGAGCCAAATGTCCCGCCGCGCGATCCACCAGTGCGTTTCCGAAAATCCATCCCGACCTCATGGTTGCGTATCGAGTTGGTCGAAGGAAAAAACCGCCAGGTCCGGCGGATGACCGCTGCAGTTGGCTATCCAACCCTGCGCCTGATCCGCTGTGCGATTGGCGGCTTGGAGGAGATCCAGCTCAACCAAGGAGAATGGATAGAGTTAAGCACGGAGGAGAGGAAGAACTTGACCGGCAAGGATCGAGCCCTTCGCCACCTTTAGCAGTTAATCTTGTTAAATCGTCTGATTAGAACGAGTAGGAACCACCGATGTTCAAACCGTTTGCAACTTCTGCATCTGTGCTGAATTCCGCACGGTAGTTGATTCCAAGGCGGACATTTTCGGTCACTTGGCATTGAGCACCCATACCGATTGTGAAGAAATCATTGCCAAGCCCTGGAGAAACTACCGCAAATGGCGTGCCACCTAAGCTTGCTCCGATATTCTTTTCGCTACCGCTGACGTTTTGAGTATAGCTGAGATTGCCATTCAAGCTAAATTGCTTGGTAAAT
Organism: Luteolibacter sp.; assembly: GCA_044354135.1. Taxonomy (GTDB): domain Bacteria; phylum Verrucomicrobiota; class Verrucomicrobiia; order Verrucomicrobiales; family Akkermansiaceae; genus Luteolibacter. The sequence continues at coordinate 65,950 of JBILAN010000005.1, read as the reverse complement.
TGATATTCAGCTTTAACGCCAATCTCTGAGAAGAATGCATCGTAGTTGTGAGAATCCACTGAGAGAGCGCCAGGGCCCGTTTCGGTGAATGCTTCGGTATCGGAGTAGATGTAGTGGAATCCAATGAACGGTGTTACACGAATATTGTCAGCAGCATAAGCGTCTCCTTCCAGTCCGACATGGATGTCAAAGACATCGGAACCCACTTCATCGAATGCGGCATTACCTATGCCGGTAAAGCGAGTGCCGCTGAAGTCATAGCAACCGTAGGTGATTCCACTAGTAGCGATCAGATTGATCTCAGGCTTGATTGTGTAGCTGGCAATCGCGCCGAGGAGGAAGGCATCAGAGTCGGAATTTAAGGTGGATGAGTTAACATCACCTTCGTCCACTCCGAGGAAACCTCCAAGCATTAAGCCATTAACATCATGGCTAACACCTACGATGCCACCGTAGCTTTTGATATCATAGTCAGCTCCGTTGATTGAGGAATCCGTTCCTGTGCTGTAGTGAGTGTAGCCAGCGAATACAGAGGTAACCGACTCACTTGAAACCCCACTGACCACCGGCTCGGAAGATATACCGACTGGAATTCTTACCGAACGAGCCGATCCGTCATTACTGAAGCCCGGCATACTGAGTGCGGCTTTACTATATGACCTAATGGTCTCAACTCCGTAATCTGTGAATCCGGCATAAACTTCAGGTGAGACCAAGTTAAGACCGGTAGCTGGAGAGCCATCGCAATCTCCGATGATAAGCAGTGCCATCTGGTCATCTGAATCCGATGCGTCCAAGATATTGCCATTGCCGGAAATGTTGGTGTTGATCACGTCGGCGATTACCATCTGGTTTCCGGTGAGTCCTACGGTGTCAGCGAGGCTAGCACCATCGGCAACACCGGATCCAAGAAGGGTTACAAGGCCATTCGCATTATCGATCACCAGGAAGTTTCTGTCCGCGAAATCATCCGTGAAGTTATCAGGCAACCCATCGATATCACCAGGGGTGCCATCGATAAGAATGGCACTCTCTCCGCGTGCGAATTCGTTTATTCCGCCTTGGGTGACATGAATCGTTCCACCAAGTTGCGTAACACCGCTGACATAAAGCACATCATTGTCGGTGCCCGGTACCAACTGGCAATTGACGAGTGGAGAGCCGGAATGCGTGACATCAAAGTTGATGGTGCCAGCGGTTTGAGTGAAGCTCGAAACACTCTCGATATCTACGAAAGTCAATTCGCCGCCACCAATAACCAGAGATGAAGATGAAGCTAGACGACCTGCGGCACTCAATGCAAGGGTGCCCTCGTTGATGGTGGTAGTGCCGGTGTAGGTGTTGCTGCCGGTGAGGGTCAGTGTGCCGGTTCCATTTTTGGTGAGTCCGCCGACACCTGATAGAGTGTAAGCGGATTCTACTGCAAAGCCATTACTGTCGAGCAACAACTCGCCCAGTAGTGAAACATCGCCATCTTCGAAGCCCGAGAAGAGCGTGGATTGAGTGGCGGAGATAATTAAGGAGGTATTGTTGAAAGTGACCGTGCCCGAGCCCACACCCTCAGAGATCTGACTAGTGGTGATGGTGCCGGTGCCGAAATCCGCAGAGCCGCTGGAGTCAGCCAGCTCGCCAAAGATAATCTGGGCCGCCGAGAGAGAGGCCGAATCAGAGAGGTTGAGTTCATTGTTCGTACCGGAGCGACCAACGAGAAGGTTTCCCCCGATATTGAGAGCAGCGCCGATACCGGAGAGGGAAAGGGTGTTGTTGGCGGAAGTGCTATCGCGACCAATCACAACGAGACCAGTAGATACATTAACTTGAGCGCCATTGTTGATGTTGAGAGTATTGTTTGAGCCGCCAGAGCCAACGCGAATTTGTGTTCCTGTTATAGTCCAGGTAGTGCCACTATCAGACACAGTAACTGTGTTACCAGTGGAAAGGGCATTTCCACCTATACGAACATTTTTAGATGTAGTTTGAGAACCTTGCTCAAGTTCCAGGGTATTATTGTCACCCTGATCACCCACGTAAAGGGTAGCATCATTGGTGAAAGATGAGCCAGCACCTGTGACGGTCAATGTGTTGCCATTTGAACCATCAAGAGAGCCGATGACGAAATCTTTGTTGAGGGCTGTTGCTTGAAGCAGTCCCCCGGAAGTGACAGTCACTTCGTTTTGAGAGCCGGAGTAGCCAAGATGAAAAGTATCACTGACGATCCAGCTGGACGTGCCGGCAATTGTTACGGCGTTATTGGTGGATGCGCTGTTGTAGCCGAGGAAAGCACCCGCACTACTGACGCTTCCACCGTTCTGGATATCGAGTGAGTTGCTTGAAGCGCTGTAGCCGACGGTCAGGTCGAGTGAGTTCGTCCAGATACCTCCGTTGACAAAAACCGAGCTGCCCGTTGAAGAGGGTTCCACTCCGATGAACGCTTTGGTATTTGTGACGGCGCCACCTGTCAATATATCGAGGGTGCCTATTCCGGTGCTATCACCGATGCGTAGCTCACCTCCTACATTCCAAGTTGGGCTGGCGAAAGGAGTAGGAGTGTAGTCACCTGTTGCATCAACTTGAGCGTGTAAAAAAGGTGCTGCAAGAAAGACAGACAGCGAGGGAATTATAATAGATGTAAATTTCATAGCGATGATTGTTAGAAAGATTTGTCGCAAATACAAGGCTTATTTGGATGACACGCCCTCGGAAACTGGAGAGGTTGAAAAGTAGGTCCAGCTGGCACAGAATAAACATGCTAGGCGATACTATCGCAAGACTAGGCCATGTCGGGTGGAATTGATGGAAAACGAGCCAAATGTCCCGCCGCGCGATCCGCCGGTGCGGTTTCGAAAATCCATCCCCACTTCATGGCTGTGTATTGATTTAGTTGAGGGAAAAAATCGACAAGTCCGGCGCATGACCGCAGCCGTGGGTTTTCCAACCTTGCGTTTGATCCGGTGCAGGATTGGAGGACTGGAGCAGCTGAATCTAAAACCCGGAGAGTGGCGTGAGTTGAGCGCGGAGGAGCGCAGATTATTAACGTGCAAGGATACCGGTAGGGATCACAGAAATTAGCCCGGCGGTCGGAGACCCTAGGGTAGCTGGGCCAAAAAAAATTCGATCCCGGCTGGGAACTCAGAACCGTATGTTGTTCTGATACCTCCTTGAGTTGGTGAGAGATTACATCACCTTGGCAGGGCAACTCTTGGCATTTTCACTAAGAAGCTACCGATTATAAGTCCGCCGATGAAGCCGCCGAAGTGGGCTCCATAGGCGATGCCAGTTACACCGCTGGTGTAATTCATAAAATCGTAAATCAGGCCGATGATGCCAACCATGGCGAGTCGGCCAGGGGCAATGGCTCTGGACATAGGCCAAATGTGCGGATCGGGCAAGTGCCAACGCACGGCTATGGCGAGATAAAGTCCTTCAAAGCCCATCACGGCACCAGATGCGCCAAGGAGGGGATTTAATGATTCTGGATTTAATGCGATGTGAACGATGTTACCAGTGATGGCAGTGAAGAAAAACGTAAACAGCATGACGCGAGAACCTAACAGCTCGACCGCAAGAGCAGCGAATATCCAGAGGAAAATCATATTTCCGATCAAGTGATCCGGACCCCCATGCAAGAGAGCGGGAGTGAACAGGGTGAAAATTTCTATCCATGTAATATGTTGAAAATTTCCTAATCTCAGATGATTCCATTGAGTCATGACCTCGGCGGGAACAGCCATGTATTTCTCGTAGAAGCCTTCGCCTAACAGGACCTGAAGCAAGAAGATAAAAGTGATCGCAACAATCAGCAGCAACAAAACTCCTTGGGTTTTCAGGAGCGAACGGAGGTTTACGATGTAGCGCATGAGTTTGGGACTTGATTAGGTGTAGAAATCAAACCGCTGATGGACACCGATGGATACTGATATCAATAATGATGGAAGGCTTTGTTTCCCGCTGATAAATAGTAAAAGACCAATCTACAATCATCAGTGTTCATCGGTTTCTACCAGTGGTTCAAAATGCTATTCTAAAATCGTCGACCAATGATCGCCGCCACGTTACGCGTAACTACGAACCGAGAGTTTGACGGTTTCGTATTTGAGTTCTTCTTTGTGAAGAGTCGGAGCTTGGCCTGTGCCATGGTATTCCCATGCGGAAACGTAAGCGAATGTATTATCGTGACGCTTCGCTTCACCGGGTTGAGTTTTACCTTCTAACACTTCCGGATCTTTGTCGGTGAATTGGTGTTCGCCACGGAAATGTCCGCCGCAGGACTCTTCGCGTTGGAGCGCGTCGTGACACATCAGCTCGCCGAACTCCAAGAAGTCTGCGACGCGTCCGGCTTTTTCGAGTTCCATGTTTGCGCCATCGCCGGTATTGGGAATGAGCACGTTGTTCCAAAACTCCTCGCGGATTTTCGGGATTTCTTGCAGCGCCCATTTCAAGCCTTCTTCGGTGCGATTCATGCCGCACTTGTCCCACATGACCTTACCGAGATCGCGGTGAAAGGAATCGACTGTTCGTTTGCCTTTGATGGAAAGCAGTTTCGAGATACGCTCGCGGACTTCGCCTTCCACTTGCGCGAAGGCTGGATGCGCGGTGGTCACGGTTCCAGGCTTCTGAGTAGCGAGGTAATTGGCGATAGTGGTAGGTATCACAAAATAACCATCCGCCAGACCTTGCATGAGTGCGGATGCACCGAGGCGGTTTGCGCCGTGGTCGGAGAAGTTTGCTTCGCCGAGTACGTGTAGGCCAGGGATATTAGACATCAGGTTGTAGTCGACCCAAAGTCCACCCATCGTATAGTGAACCGCGGGATAAATCATCATCGGGCGCTCGTAAGGATTTTCGCCAGCGATTTTTTCATACATCTGGAAAAGGTTTCCATAGCGCGCGCGGATCGTATCCTCCCCGAGGCGTTTGATCGCGTCACGGAAATCGAGATAGACGCCGAGTCCTGTTGGAGCGACGCCACGGCCGTCATCACAAACTTCTTTTGCCGCACGTGATGCGATGTCGCGTGGAGCGAGATTGCCGAATGATGGATATTTTCTCTCCAAATAATAATCTCTGTCGTCTTCTGAAATTTCCGATGGGTGGATTTCTTTTTTACGAAGCTGTTCGGCGAGAGCTTTGGATTTTGGAACCCAGATGCGTCCATCGTTGCGGAGAGATTCCGACATCAGGGTGAGTTTGGATTGGTAATCGCCGGAAACAGGAATGCAGGTCGGGTGGATTTGCGTGAAGCAAGGATTCGCAAATAGCGCTCCGCGACGTGCGGCACGCCATGCGGCCATCACATTGCAACCCATGGCATTGGTGGAGAGGAAAAATACGTTGCCGTATCCGCCGGTGGCTAGGATGACCGCATCGGCTGCGTGGGTGGAAATTTCTCCTGTATTAAGATCACGAACGACGATGCCTTTCGCGTGGCCATCGACTTGCACGAGATCTAACATCTCGGTGCGTGGATACATTTTCACTCCACCTTTGCTGATTTCTTTTTCGAGAGCTTGGTAGCAACCGATCAGGAGTTGTTGTCCGGTTTGTCCACGTGCGTAAAACGTGCGGGAAACCTGTGCGCCGCCGAAGGAGCGATTATCTAACAGTCCACCGTATTCGCGCGCGAAGGGGACGCCTTGAGCGACGCATTGGTCGATGATGCTGTTAGAAACCTCTGCAAGTCGGTAAACGTTTGCCTCACGTGAACGGAAGTCGCCGCCTTTGATCGTATCGTAAAAGAGCCTGTAAACCGAGTCGCCATCATTGCGGTAGTTTTTCGTAGCGTTGATTCCGCCTTGGGCAGCGATGGAGTGAGCGCGACGTGGTGAGTCCTGATAGCAGAAGCACTTCACTTGGTAACCGAGCTCAGAAAGGGTTGCGGCTGCAGCTCCTCCAGCGAGGCCGGAACCTACGACGATGATATTGAATTTCCGTTTGTTCGCTGGGTTGATCAGCTTGGAGTCCATCTTGTGTTTGGACCATTTCTGCTCAAGTGGGCCAGCTGGGATTTTGCTATCGAGTAACATGATGATGATGATGGAAAAGAGTTATTTGACGAACCCGAAGAAGATGGAAAGAGGGACGGAGATGAATCCTGCCCAGATGATGTAGGCGTAACTGAGAGAGATTTTGCGGATGAGGTCTTGCGATTTTTTGGAACGCCAACCGAGAGTTTGGAAAACAGAGCCGACCCCGTGACTGAGGTGAGAGCAGAGTAAAGTCATGGCGATGATGTAGAAGGCGACGACGATCCCGTTAAGGGAGCAATTTTGGAAGCCAGCTATGACCATGCCGTATGCGTCGTGGCGGGATTCACCGGTGGCGGCGTGGTAAGCTTGATCCATCATGTCTGAGAAGCCGCCTGCGATTTTCACTGTGAAATGAAGAATATGGAAAACGATGAATGCCAGAATCGTTAAGCCACTCCAAATCATCAGTCGTGAGGATTTTTTCGCCTGGATGACGGTCTTGTATTGGTAGGTTTCGCTGCGAGCTGCACGGTTTTGGCAGGTGAGCTGGATGGTGGCGATGACATGCAAGACCACCGTGACGAGCAATCCTACTCGTGCGACCCAGATCAACGCACCGTGTCCGGCCTCATGGAGAAACTGGGCGTAGTCATTGAAAGCTTCACGACCAGCGAAGATCAAAAGGTTTCCGGTCAAGTGTCCAGCGAGGAAAAGCACCATCACCATTCCTGTGACGGCTACGATTATTTTTTTTCCGATTGAGGACTGCCAGTAAGCGGTGGCACTGCGGGTTAAAGCATTCATTTTTACAGTAGGTGGACAAATCCACGCGCAATTTGGTATCGAGTCTTGAAAAACTCAAACCCTAATCAATAAGTTTCGCCACTTGGGCGGGATTTTTTCTCCGAAGCGGCGCCTTTGACCCGTTTCAGCTGGGAGGCATGATCTAAGGGCCGAGTTTAACGCGCTAAGGGATGTAGTTTGCGCAGCGTGATTTGAGCAGGGAGATGAGGTCGGGATCCATGTAATCGTAGTTGTCTGGAATGTTCAGGACGGTGATCCGTTTGCCAGCCAGCGCGCTCTTGAACTTTTGGTTCAGGCGACTGCGGTGGGTTTTTTCCATGACAATAATCAAGTCCGCCCATTTGACCTGCTCCTCAGAAAGCGGGACCTCAGCATCGTGATTTAACCCAGCTGAATCCACATTGATTTTAGGATGATCGGCGAAGATGGCCTCGGCGGTAGGGCTGCGGAGTTTGTTTTGAGAACAAAGAAATAAGATGCGTTTTTTCATTCGCTCAATCATCACTTCCCACGTCCCGCTCTTTGCTGCCTTTGTGGCGGAGGTCTTTGGCGTGCTCGAGGAAGACCGCGTCTTCGCCGATGTTGGATGAGAGATCGCCGATGCGCTCGAGGGAGCGGACGATGAGGATGAGGTAGAGATATTCTTGGCTACGGCCGGCGGTGTCTTCGATGCGTGCGCTGAACTGAGAGGTCACTTCTTTGTGCATCTTATCGAGCTCTTTATCGCGAGCGTGCAGGGAGGCGCCGAGTGGGCCGTTACCATCGCTGTAGGAGGAAATCGCATCGCGCAACAAGTGATCGGCGAGTGAGTAGATGGGCTCGACCAAGGTGACATCCGCAAGCTCGGCAGTAGCGATGATTTTTTTCGCGCGCTTAGCGATGCTGCCTGCGTGGTCGGCGATGCGCTCGAGGTTCATCGATATTTTCATCGATGAAACGACAAGGCGAAGATCGGTGGCGAGCGGATGATATTTAACAAGGATGTCCATCCCGAGTTTGTCGATGGAGCGCTCGAGGTCATCGATTTCATCGTCATCTGCGATGACAGAGTTCGCGAGTTCATTGTTGCGCTCTAACAAAGATTGGATCGCCCGCTCAAGATTGTGGCGAGTTTTTGCAGACATTCTCAGGACTTCACTTTTAAGTGTAGTGATAGCGTGGTCAAAATCTCTTAAGATGTGTGGGGAGTTATTCATGATGCTAGAGATTTGCGGAAGTTGATTGAATCTAAACGAAAAATGGGTATTGATTCTGTATTTGCCTCGAGCTGCAAGGCAGGGAATATAACAATTCTGTCACTTTAGGCAAGAAAGCTTAATCAAGCGTGATATTCCTGAATGCTCTGCACCGTGAGCTCGGATTCTTTGAGAGAGCGGATCGCCTTCACGGCGGCTTCGGCGGCGGCCATGTTGGTGGCGTAGGAAATTTTCTGAGCGATTGCAGTCGAGCGGATCAGGATTTCATCGGCACGGGATTCGTGGGTAGCTGGGGTGTTGATGAGAAAGTGGATCTCGTTGTTTTTCATCATATCGATGACGTTCGGGCGAGCCTGTTCGAGCACTTTGTAGACGCGGCCGGATGGAATCCCGGCTTCGGCGAGTTTAGCTAGGGTTCCGCCGGTAGAGACAATTTTGAAGCCGAGTTCGTGCAGGCCACGAGCGACGGCAATGGCGCGCTCTTTATCGCGATCGGCGACGGAGAAGAACACGGTGCCTTCTTTTGGCAGAGGGTTGAAAGCCGAGATCTGGGATTTGGCGTAGGCCATGCCCCAATCTTTATCGATGCCCATGACCTCACCAGTGGATTTCATTTCCGGGCCTAGCACGATGTCGATGCCTGGGAAGCGGTTCCATGGGAACACGGCTTCTTTGACGGAGAAATGGGTGGGGATGATGGTTTCGGTGTAGCCCATGTCCTTGAGTTTCTCACCGACCATGATTTTGGCGGCTAGCTTGGCGAGGGAAACGCCGGTAGCTTTCGAAACAAACGGCACCGTGCGGGAAGCGCGTGGGTTGACCTCGATGACGTAGAGCTCCTCGTCTTTCACTGCGAACTGGATGTTCATCAAGCCGCGAACTTCCAACTCGCGAGCGAGGTCCTTGGCAGCTTTATCGATTTGAGCTTTGATTTTATCGGAGATCGAGAAGGCAGGTATAACGCAAGCGGAGTCGCCCGAGTGGATACCGGCTTGTTCGATGTGCTGCATGATAGCACCGACCACGGAGGTTTCACCATCGCTGATGCAATCGACATCGATTTCCATAGCGTTATCGAGGAAGCGATCGACGAGAACCGGGCGTTCTGGCGAAGCGGTGACCGCCTCGCGCATGTAGGTTGAGAGTTCGGAATCGGAGTAAACGATCATCATCGCGCGGCCACCGAGGACGAAGGATGGTCTAACAAGAACTGGGTAGCCGATACGGTTTGCGACAGCGATGGCTTCGGCTTCGTTGGTGGCGGTTCCGGCTTCGGCTTGCTTGAGGTTGAGCTTATCTAGCAGTGCGGAAAAGAACTTGCGGTCTTCGGCTTGCTCGATCGATTTAGGTGAGGTGCCGATGATGGGCACTCCGTGGCGTTCGAGATCAGCTGCGAGGTTGAGTGGAGTTTGTCCGCCGAACTGGACGATTACGCCGTAGGGTTTTTCCTGATCGCAGATGTTGAGAACGTCTTCGAGTGTTAGAGGTTCGAAGAAAAGTTTGTCGGAGGTGTCGTAGTCGGTGGAGACCGTCTCGGGGTTGGAGTTCACCATGATGGTTTCGTAGCCGAGCTCTTTGAGCGCGAAGGCGGCGTGGACGCAGCAGTAATCGAACTCGATGCCTTGACCGATTCTGTTAGGCCCGCCACCCAGAATGATGATTTTCTTTTTTTCGGACTGGCGCGCTTCGTTTTCATCGCCGTAGGTGGAGTAGAAATACGGAGTGTAAGCTTCGAACTCTGCGGCGCAAGTATCTACGAGGCGGTAGGTCGGGATGACGCCGTGTTTTTTGCGGAGTGCGCGCACTTCATCTTCGGTGGTGTTCCATGCTTTGGCGAGCTGGCGGTCGGAGAATCCGAGTTTTTTGAGGCGGCGCAATTCTTCCGAAGATGCGGGCGGGGCGCCCGCGCTCCCATTCAGGGCGCTTCCTTCTTTGGCGATTTGTTCGAGGTGGCGCAGGAACCATGGATCGATGGCGGTGGCGGCGTGGACTTCGTCGAGTGTCCAGCCATTTACGAAAGCGGTTTGCAGCCAGAAAATGCGCTCGGCGTTGGGGATTTGGAGTTTGCGGGTGATCTCGTCTTTGGTGGGGGATTTCGCGTCCTTGTTGTCGAAGCCGAAACCCCAGCGTCCGGTTTCGAGGGAGCGCAGGCATTTCTGCATGGACTCCTTGAATGTGCGGCCGATGGACATGGCCTCGCCGACTGATTTCATCGAAGTGGTTAGTACGGGATTTGCAGTAGGAAACTTCTCGAAAGTGAAACGCGGGATTTTGGTGACCACGTAATCGATGGTCGGCTCGAAGGATGCGGGGGTCTCGCGGGTGATGTCGTTTGGTAATTCATCGAGCGTGTAACCGACGGCGAGTTTCGCGGCGATCTTTGCAATGGGGAATCCCGTTGCTTTGGAAGCGAGGGCCGAGGAGCGGGAAACGCGCGGGTTCATCTCGATGACGATCATGCGGCCGGTTTTCGGATCGGTTGCGAACTGGATGTTGGAGCCGCCGGTTTCGACGCCGATCTCGCGGATCACGGCGAACGAGGCATCACGCATGATCTGGTATTCGCGATCTGTTAGGGTTTGGATAGGCGCAACGGTGATGGAATCACCGGTGTGTACACCCATGGGATCGAGGTTTTCGATGGAGCAGATAACCACGCAGTTGTCAGCGCGGTCGCGCATGACTTCCATTTCGAATTCTTTCCAACCTAACAGGGATTCATCGATAAGAACTTCGGAAACAGGTGATAGATCGAGACCGCGGTGGACGATTTCTTCAAATTCATCTTTGTTGTAGGCGATGCCGCCGCCTTGGCCGCCGAGCGTGAAGGCAGGACGAACAATGAGAGGAAACGTTCCGATTTCGGCAGCGACTTCGCGGGCTTCTTCCATCGTGCGTGCGATTCCAGAGCGCGGCATGTCGAGGCCGATTTTTTCCATCGCTTCTTTGAAAAGGTGGCGGTCTTCGCCTTTGTCGATCGCTTCGGCATTTGCACCTATCATGCGCACGCCGTGTTTTTCAAGGACACCGGATTTGAAAAGTGACATCGAGGTGTTGAGTGCCGTCTGACCACCTAAAGTAGGCAGAAGCGCATCGGGTTTCTCGCGGATGATGATTTTCTCGACGACCTCTGGAGTGATGGGCTCGATGTAGGTGCGGTGCGCAAACTCCGGATCGGTCATGATCGTGGCGGGGTTTGAATTCACCAAAATAACTTCGTAACCTTCCTCTTTGAGAGCTTTGCAGGCTTGGACTCCAGAGTAGTCAAATTCGCAGCCTTGGCCGATGACGATGGGGCCGGATCCGATGACGAGAATTTTGTGAATCGAGGTGTCTTTAGGCATGTTGTGCGGGCGAGTTGGTTAAACTTTCAGGGGTGTGACAGGGGATCGCCAAATTGTAAAGGCGAGTTGCGTAAACATTTCCAGAAAATGGAAAAAAGTTGGATTCTACCGACGATCGGCGAGTTTCCAGTTAAATTGAATGGATCTGCGTAAGGCAGCCATCACTTCGATCAGCCCGCGGTGGTCTTCTCCGACTTTTTTGCTTTTAGTATCGCTGGGGTAATTTAGGCTGATGTAGTGGCCAATATCGCCATGAAGTTGGCGTATTTGGGTGTTGAGGGAGTTGAGTTGCGCCTGCTTGGCAGAGATTTGTTGGTTTGCGTCGCCAATGAACTCGGAAGCCACATCGGAAGTGGATTTGTTGGATTTTTTCCTATCGCCTATCCACGTATCCATTTCATGGATTCTGGCATTAGCCGTAGCGATATCCTGCGCGATCTTATCTCGAGCCTGTTTCAGGGCTTCGAATTCGTTCCGGATTTCTGCGATGCGAGCCGAGGCATTTTGGATTTCAGCAAGGTTATCGCCTTCTTTTTGCAACACGTCTTGTTTGATTTTTAGGCCGTCGTAATTGCGACGGACATCTTGTGCTTTGGCGATGATTCGTTCACGCTCTAGAATTAAATTATCGAGGTGATTGAGTGCCTTTTTACGCTCATTTGTCAGATCTTGAAGCGATTCCGTAATGCTTTCTTGGCTAGCACTGGGTTCCTGATAGGTTGCGTTGAATTTTCCCTGAAGATGTAGGATTTCTTTGGAAAGTGTCTCACGTTCATTTGTGAATTTCCTCAGATTCCAATACTCCATTGCAAGGGCTTGAACGCTCTCAGCATGACGCCAGATGGCGGCGCCAAGAAAGGTTTCTGCTTCTTTGAGTAAATGGGTTTCGTTTGTCGCTTCGGCTAGTCGAACGCTTTTTCTCACGTAGCCAAAGCGGCTGGCGATGCACAAAAAGAAATATTTCGACGGGGTCATGAAAACCTATTTTTTTACCAAGGTCCGGAGGTGGTCGATGACGCTCATGTCTTCAAGGGTCGTGACACTGCCGGAAATCGTTCCGGTAGTGACAAGTTCTTTTAGGAGGCGACGAATGATTTTGCCAGAGCGAGTTTTGGGAAGCGCTGGGGTGAAATAAACATCATCTGGTTTTGCGATCGCACCGATCACTTTGCCGACGTGATTGCGAAGTTCGTTTTCGAGTTCAGGCGATGTATTGAAGCCGCCTTTTAAGGTGACGAAGCAAGCCACTGCCTGACCCTTGAGATCGTGTGGGCGACCGACAACGGCGGCCTCTGCAACGGCTGGATGAGCGACGAGTGCGGATTCGATTTCTGCGGTTCCGAGTCGGTGACCGGAAACGTTTAAGACATCATCGAGGCGGCCGATGATCCAGAAATTGCCTTTTTTGTCACGGCGTGCGCCGTCGCCTGCGGTATAGATTCCCGCATAATCGGAGAAATAGGTTTTTTTGAAACGGGCTTTGTCGCCATAGATTGTGCGAGTCATGGATGGCCAGGGTTTGCGAATGACTAAGCGGCCATCGACGTTCGGCGGGCATTCTTTTCCTGCATCATCGAGAATGGCGGCATCGATTCCGAAGAACGGGCGAGTCGCGGTTCCTGGGACGCAAGTGGTTGCGCCAGGGATAGGTGAAATGAGAATGGCGCCGGTCTCGGTCTGCCACCAAGTATCGACGATTGGGCAGCGACCCCCACCGATTTTTTGATGATACCAATGCCAAGCTTCAGGATTGATCGGTTCACCGACTGAGCCTAACAGGCGCAGGGATGAGAGGTCGTGTTTATCAGGAAAGGCATCGCCTGCTTTGATGAAGGCGCGGATAGCGGTGGGTGCGGTGTAGAAAATGGTGACGCGATGTTCTTCGATCATTTTCCAGAAACGACCGAAATCTGGCTCGTTCGGAGCGCCTTCATACATGACTTGGGTGGCGCCGTTAGCAAGTGGTCCGTAGACAATGTAGGAGTGTCCTGTGATCCATCCGACATCAGCCGTGCACCAGTAAACATCTTCATCGCGCATATCGAAGATGTATTTGCACGTGGAGTAGGTGCCTGTTAGGTAACCGCCGGAAGTATGTAAAATCCCTTTGGGTTTTCCTGTGGAGCCCGAGGTGTAGAGGATGAAAAGTGGATGCTCGGAATCGAATCCTTTCGGCTCGTGCTTGGCTGATGCATTAACCATTTCTTGATGCCACCAATGATCGCGTTTCGCTAACATGGAAACGTCGTTGCCGGTCCGTTTTACAACGAGGATGTTTTTGATTTTGTTGTATTTTTTGAGCGCCTCATCGACCACTGGCTTAAGTGGAACAATTTTACCGCGTCTCCACCCACCGTCGGCAGTGATGATGGTGGTGGCTCCTGAATCTTCGAGTCGGTCAAGAATCGCCTCTGAGGCGAAACCGCCGAATACCACACTGTGGACAGCGCCGATGCGAGCGCAAGCGAGCATGGCGACAGCGGCCTCGGGAATCATCGGCATGTAGATTAGCACGCGGTCGTTGGCTTTCACCCCGCGAGCAAGAAGGACGTTGGCAAATTGGCAGACTTCGCGATGTAGCTGGGCATAGGTGATGGTGCGAGTATCGCCTGGCTCTCCTTCCCAGATGATGGCGGCTTTGTTGGCACGTCCACCTTTGGCGTGGCGATCCACGCAGTTTTCTGCGACGTTGATTTTCCCGCCTGTGAACCATTTGGCATCAGGGCATTTCCAATCGAGGACTTTGGAAAACGGTTTTTGCCAGTGAAGTTCTTTGGCTTCCGAGCCCCAGAACTTCTCGGGGTTTTTGATCGAGGATTTGTAAAGTTTTTCGTAAGCGGCCATCGAGCCGATGCGCGCTTTTTTGGAAAACTCTGCAGACGGCTTGTAAGCTGCAGTGAGCGCGGCGCTGTGATCGGACGCTAGCTTGGACTTAGATTTTTTGGAGCTCATGGTGTGAAATTGGAGAGCAGACTAGAGGGCGGATTTCAACTGGGCAATGCCAGAATGAATCCAGAAAACGACGTATTCTAGTAGTTATTGGTTAAATGTTATTGGTTATTGCGGAATAGGGCGTTTTGCTCGGGGTCACTTTTTCAGAGAAGCTTTCAATTCGGCACGCAGGCTACGGGGTCGGTCAGTGATGATGAAATCAACCCCGCGTCCGATTGCACGGATAGCGGGCTCCGGGGAGTTCACGGTCCAAGTGGCTAGCAGCCCGTCTTCATCCACGGCTTTTGTCAGCCAGTTAGCCGGGATGGCTGGGTCTTCTTTGTAAGCAAGACCTTGGCACTGGCTCGCTCTCAGTTGCGCAAGATATTTTTCTGCTTGGCCGTTTTTTTGAAAATCTTGGAGAGAGTGTAATAGGCATGTGCGGTATTCGGGTAGGATTTCGCGGCATTTTTTAATGACTTCGCCATTGAATGAAATAATAACCACTCGATCTTTATTTGCCTGTTTTGCCCGAAGAATCTCTGCGATCGGCACGACAATTTTTTCGGTATCTTTAATTTCCAAAAAAAACCATTTGTCTTGGGGCAATGCATCAAGGACGTCGCTCAATAAGGGAATCGGCTCTCCTTTGAATTTTGGATGTTTCCAGGAACCATACTCGATGGCGCGTAATTCCCTCAGCGTGCTGTTACTAACTAACAGATTCTGCGAGCCTGTTTTTTTTGTGTCTTTATCATGAATGCAAACGACCTGTCCGTCTTTACTCAATAAGAAATCCGCCTCAATCCCATCTGCGCCTTGCTCCCACGCCAAACGAAACGCCGCCATGGTGTTTTCTGGGGCTTCATGCGATGCGCCGCGATGCGCGATCAATTTCGGCAAATCTTGCGCCATCGCTCCACTGATGGAAATCGCGTGGAGTATGACGCATAAACATATACGCGCGAAAGATTTTCGGATTTTGATCATGGGCTTTGTTAAAAAAAGAATAAACCATGAAACTGCCTTTGCAAAACATCTAGCATGGATGCACAAGTTTTTAGCTTTCTCTCTATGGGTTCTGAGAGTATCGTGTCGTCATATTATGCAAATTCTATGTCTTGTTGCCTTGCCGGTTTTACTTCTGAGTTCTTGTAAGCTTGAGAAACGCGAAGGATCCGCAAAGGCTACGGATGATGAAGCTGTGAAGAAAGCGGAGGCCGCTCCTGCTCTTCCTCCATTTGATGTTAAGAACGCCAGCTCTTTAGTGGGTCAGAGGTTAGACGTCGTGAAATCTGGTTTGGAAGCGGCTGAGATTCGTTTTCGTGTGATCGAATTGGATGGCGAGCCGATGATAAGGACCATGGACTACAGCCCGGAACGCTTGAACTTTAAGGTCAAAGCCGGAGTCATTACCGAGGTCTCGAAAGGATAAACCTCAGGCACTCTTCAGTTTCGGAATCGATGCGAGCAAGCGCTGCGTGTATTCATGTTTCGGCGAGTGAAATACTTCTCCAGCGGGACCCACCTCGACAATTTTTCCCTGATACATCACGGCGATCCGATCTGCGATGTAATGCACGACTCCGAGATCGTGAGAAATGAACACCATGGTCAGTCCGAGGTTTTTCTGTAGATCTTTGAGGAGGTTGAGGATTTGGGATTGGATGGAAACGTCTAGGGCGGAAACCGGTTCGTCAGCAATGATGAGTTTTGGTTCTGGAGCAAGCGCGCGGGCGATGGCGATGCGTTGGCGTTGGCCGCCAGAGAATTCATGTGGGTAACGTTTCATCTGGCTGGCATCGAGGCCAACCGTTGACATGAGTTCCGCCACTTTAATTTCTAACAGCGAACCTTGCATCTTCGGATGGCGCTGACGAATGGCCTCGGCAATCGTTGAGAAAACCGTCATCCGTGGATTGAGCGAGGCGTAAGGGTCCTGGAAGACCATTTGGAAATCCAGCCGACGACGGCGAACTTCGGAATGGCTGAGTAAGGAAAGATTTTCGCCATCCAGAATGATAGAACCAGCAGTCGGAGCAATGAGCTGCATGAGTGTTCGGGAAAGCGTCGATTTCCCACAGCCAGATTCACCAACCAAGCCGAGGATCTCGCCTTTTTCAATATTGAGAGAAACGCCATCCACCGCTTTGACGATTTCCTTTTTAGAAGACAGCAATCCGCCGCTACTTTTCACGAAATGTTTCTCAAGATTTCTAATTTCCAGATACGCCATGAATCGCAATCAAGCAGGCGGGAGGCCAAACGGCAATGAAGTTTGTCGGGTGGCTATAACGGTTTCATTATTCAACGCAGAGGCGCGGAGGTCGCGGAGGGATGGGTAGGTGATAAATAAGTTGAATGAGGATTACGGATCAGAAGAATTACATCAAAATCACAGATGTTTCTTCAATCTCACTTTTACGATCTTTGCGAGCTTTTGCGACCTCCGCGTCTCGGCGGTGAAGAATTTCTTATTTTCCCTCGTTCAACAACATCTTGATTTCTTTGGCATTCAGGATGGCCCAGCGGCCGATTTCGAGATCGCCCAACCAGAGATTACCGATACGTACGCGGAGCAGTTTGGTGACTTGATATCCAAGTGCTTCAAACATCACGCGGATTTGGCGTTTTGCGCCGTGGTCGAGCACGACTTTGATGCGGCGTGCGGAAATACGCTCGATGTGCTTGGCCTTGAGTTTGCCTTCCTCAGTGAAAACGCCGGCGAGAAATTGGTCAAGGTGGGCGTTTTCGAACGCTTGGTTTGAGGTCACGAGATATTCTTTCTCCACCGATTTTGATGGATGCATAAGTTGCTGGGAGAGATCGCCATCGTTAGTGAGGATCAGCATACCCTCGGAATCGGTATCCAAGCGACCCACATGGTGGAGAGACTGGAATGACGCAGGCAGGATGTCGTAAATGGTTTTGCGACCGAGCTCATCACTGCGAGTGCAGACATATCCGCGAGGTTTATGAAAAAGGACGACCAGCTCTTCTTTTGGGAAAACCCGTTTGCCATCGACCCGGACACTGTCGGTTTCAGAAACGCGGGTGGCGAGTTTGACGCAAGGCGTGCCGTTGAGCTCAACCCTTCCAGATTCGATCAATTCATCGCATGCACGACGCGATCCAATCCCACATGAAGCAAGATATTTATTGAGACGGACTCCCTCGGACATGGTGTTTGAAAATTTCCGTGGAATTTGCACGGAGGCTGGGAGTTGGGAAATGACGAAGGATTAGCCTTCGTGCTTGGTCTTGGGAAGACCGATTGGGGATTTGCCCTGTTTCCATTCGCCGCGCTCTTTAAGAAGCTTCACGCGCTCGAAACGTTTGAGAACGGAACGCTTGCCACCGACGGTGGTGTTTGATTTTAGTGAGTTGTGCTTGGACATCTTGAGGCGTGGTTGGACGGTTGGGGGGCGGAAGCTATGGTGCTTTTCCAGCGGTGGCAATGCGAAAATGGCGGAATTTTTTAAAAAAATGATCCTTGGCCAATTTCTCCTCTATCCTAGCAAAATGAATGGTTCTAAGAATATTTTTAGCGCAACGTTCCAATATGATGGATAAAAACTCAACAAATCGCCGTCATTTCATTCAGCTAGGCCTAATATCCAGTGGCGCATCGTTTCTGGGATGGAAGCTTCATGCGGCACAAAAAAGTGATGATACGCTTGCTCTGTATCAGCTACAAATGGAGAAAATCCGCCCGCTCTTCAGGAAAAAGAGAGAGCCTGGTTTGAGCGATTGGCTGGCGCAGCACAAAGAGCCCGGCCAAACTTTTGAACAATACCTGAAAATTAACCCGAATCGCCCAACCGCAGAGCGCACCAGAATTTACCTCCAAGCCATTGGCACATTTACCAAAAATCAAACGGAAGTGATCTATTCGGTGCAGAGTTTCATGCAAATCGTGTTTGGTTTGGAAGTGAAAATGCTGCCAGCGCAAGGGATCGATCTAATCCCCGCCAGCGCCAAACGAGGTGACGCCCTAAAGGGAAATCGCCAACTGCTAAGCACTCATATTTTGAATGAAATCCTCAAACCAAACCGACCCAAAGACGCTGTGGCAGTCTTGGCGATCACCAATGAAGACCTCTGGCCGGGCGAAGGCTGGAATTTTGTTTTCGGCCAAGCATCGCTCGGCGAGCGCGTCGGTGTTTGGTCGACCGCACGCATGGGCGATCCTGTGAATGAGGCGAAGATGTTCCTGCGGCGCGTCCTGCAAGTGGCGGTTCATGAAACGGGACACATGTTCGGCATCAAGCACTGCACGGCCTACGAATGCTGCATGAACGGCTCAAACCACCAGGCCGAAAGCGATCAAACTCCCCTCGTCTTCTGCCCCGAATGCGACGCCAAGCTTTGGTGGGCATGCGCGCTAAATCCATCCAAACGCGCCAGCGCCCTGCATACCTTCGCCAAAGAACACGCCCTAGACCCCGATACCGCTCAATGGGAAAGGATAGCTAAGGCCTTAGCCTCGTGAAATTCATCCGAATCCGGAATCCCAGAAAACACCACCATTCCACTCATTTTTACAATCTTTGTCAAAGCTGTGACAAAGATTGTAAAAATGGGGGCTTTGTAAATTTCACCATTGATGGGTCGCCAAGCTTGGGAAAATGGCTTAGTAGTTTGGGGTAATGCCCATTTTTCGCCATACTTGTAATGTGACTCTCTGCAATATTGCCCTCTGGATTGGCTTTGGGTTGTCATGTTCCGCGGCGGCAGAAGTTTCTTTTGTTACGAAAGAAGTCGAATACCGCTTGGGTGAAAGTGTGATGATTCCGCTGAAAATGGATTCGCCTGTGGCGGAGACGACTTCATTGGAGTTGAAATTACAGAAAGCAGGTGTTGTTGAAATTCTACGTCAGCCAGAAATTTTAAAAGGCCAAGATATGGGTTTCGCGCGGATTCGCACTTTGTCGCCTGGTGAGGTGACTTTGAAATCTGGCAACGCTTCGATTGTTGTTAGAGTAGCGAAAGAACGCCCGGTTTCATTGCTAAGAAAATTGAGCCCACGTTTCACCAGTCCATCGCAGAATAGTTCGGTATGGGGAAAAATCGCAATCGGTGCGGATCTATGGGTGGGAGCTCCGGGAGTTGATCGCACCATCAAGCCTGATGCAAAATTACTACTTCCAGATGGGCGCGCGCTGAAAGCAGATGAAGCCTTCCCTCCTATGGATGGACCGTTTTGGCGGATGGTTTATTATCTTGATACGAATAGCCTCCCGCCTGGACCTTGTCAATTAACCCTCACTTGTAAGCCGCCTCTAACAGGCGGAGCAGAAGGCATGTCGCCGCTCGTCAGTGAGCCGCACGTCATCAACATAATGTCCATGCCCAAAGAAGGCGAAATTATTTTATCTGGTGAATGTGAAGGGATGTTAGATACACCACGTGCGGAGCGCATGGGTGTTGAGCCGCCAATGGTGATGATGGATGCTGGGGCATCCGGACATCGTGCGGTAACACTGCTTACAAAAAACCAATCTTGGGTGATTCAGCCAGAAATCCCGGAAGATGGAAACTACCAGGTCATGGTGAGAGCGCGCGGCACACTGTTTGGTTCTGCTTATGCATCATTGGGAATCATTCTGGGAGAAAACGTTACCGATTCGGGATCGGTTAGATTATCGACATCATCTTGGCAGCGCGTTCCGGTTGGCCGCCCCATTAAGCTTACCAAAGGCAAACAATGGGTCGGTATTGCACTCGCCAATGAATATCGCCTTCGCAATCAAAACATGCGTCATGCGGATATCGATCAATTTGAAATACGTCGTGTCCCAAACGAAACCTCGGGTGGTGGCGACAGCATGATGATGAGCGGCATGATGATGCAGAGTGCGGATAATAAAACTGGCGGGGATCAGGTGCGCGTTGCGAAAAGACTTCAATGCGCGTTTTCATCTATCCGTGATGGCGAGGAAATCAATGGCCGTGTCGATATTCAAGTCACGCTACAAAGCCCATCCTTTAAAAACGACACGGATTATCGCGACATCCGTTCAGATCTTTGGATCAATGATATTTATTTCGCCACTTCTTCAGGTCGGTATCCTCAATTTCAAATTCATCCGCATGATTTGAAAAAAGGCGAGAACCGCGTCCAAGTGAAAAGCGCTTCTCCATGTGGTAATTCAGCTGTCTCTCTGAGCCAGACTCTCCTAGCGAATTCCATCTCCCATCCGACCAAGAAACTTGAAACGGGTTATGATAGCGATCGCTATGATTTGAATCGAGTTGGTTGGGATAAAATCAAACGTATCGTTCTGGAAAAAGAACATCCACTGGCCACAGAAGGCGCTCCACCCGCGATTCACTCATTTGCAGCCGCGGGGACCATACAACTTAATTTGCCGAGTAATCTAACAGGAAGCCGACAGATTTCTGTTTTGGCTCACTCCATGCCTGGTGCTGAGGCCGGCGAGGTTACGATCAAACTTCACCAGCCTAAAGCCTACCGAAGTAAATTTCGTGAGGTCACCATCGCAAAACATACCCCTGGAACGGGATGGAAATGGCAGCCGCTGAATTCAGTGGATTTTCTAGAAGGCCAAAAATTCATCACTGTGACGCTATCCGAAGGCCAAGCAGCAGTTGGTGGCATCAGCATTGACACTCCGAAATTCATAGATGCTGCTCCACCTTCGATCCAAGTGCTTTATCCAAAAGCCGGATCCAAGCTATCAGCCCAAGGGGATGCGGTAATCGTAAAAGCTTTCGACGATCTCAAGCTTAGCCATTTCGATGTCTTGTTGGATGGGAAGAAAACAGGGCTTTCCTACCCTGCCCTGAACGATTCAGGCCCAATGATTTTTCACATACCCGGATCGCTGTTAGAAAAGAGAAGTCGTAAAATTGAGATCTTGGCTTATGATGCCAGCGGGAAAGAAATCCGATCATCGGCTATTCCCGTTGAAGTTCGTGAGTGCAATCCATCATCGCTTGATCTTCCTTATCCTCGAGCCGTCCGTCTTGCCAATCGTCTCGCCTACGGCCCGGATCGGCTGACGATGATCGCTATCCTGACTGAAGGTGAGAACCAATGGATAGCCAAAGAAACTGCGACCTCATGGGGTGGGAAGCACGATCAACTCGTAGAATCTTACGCTCGAGTGTTATTTCCTGATACAAATGATTATAACTTACGTGGTCGTGTCGTCACTCACTTGATTCTAACCAAGAATCCTGTTAGATCGCGCTTTTGGCTATTAGCCCAGAATCATTTTTCCACATGGTTGGCGAAAACAGGAGTTGGAGCCAAGTGGCGAGAAAACGAGGAGTTCCGAGATGTTGGAATCACCCGCTTTCACGATCTTCTGCTTACTTCCGCCACAAGTCCTGCAATGATGGTCTATTTGGATCAACAAAACAGTTTGGCAAGGCAGCTGAATGAAAACTATGCGCGTGAGTTGATGGAGTTGCATACCGTGGGGGTTCACGGCGGATATCAGCAATCGGACGTCACCAATCTTGCGCATCTTCTTACCGGATGGGGTGCCCAGCGTGAAGCCACTATGGATGGTGGGATGGTGGACTACAACTACCGCTTCGCTCCCTATCTGAACGAGCCTCAAGCGATCGAAGTTTTTGGCTTATCTATTCCGGCAGGAACATTGCCAGAAACAGCGGATGATAGAATCACCCAGGTCATGGAGATGCTTGCCTGCAGGCCCCAGACCGCCAGCTTCATTTCGGCAAAAGTCGCTGCGCATTATATGGGCATCCCCACGGATGAGAAAGCGAAAGCCGCGATGACGAGTGAATATCTGCGGACCAATGGTGATCTCCGGCGCATGATTGCGGTGATGGTACAGACCCCATCATTCATGGCGAGCGGTCTCGCTCCCAAAATGATGACCCCGATTGAGTTCGGTGTATCCATGCAACGGATTACTAACTCCTCACATCCATGGTCGGTGATCGGCCTTGCGGATCGTAGCGGAAGAAATCTATTCGATCGTGCCAGCCCAGATGGATATCCTGAGACGAATCAGGATTACGCGGACTCAAACTACCAATTGCAAAAATGGAGTTACTGCAAAGAACTTGAACAGGCCTTTGCCAGTGCCTTACCACATCATTGGTTTGAAGGAGAAAAGATTAAAGATGTCGGACATCGAGATGCTGTCATTGATTATGCATTGGCCAACCGCAGCGGCATCAAACCATCGGCACCAAGCCGCGAGGCATTGCACAGCGTGCTCAATCAGGAAATCGCTGATGCTTACCAACGTCGAATTCTATTTGCCACCGTTTTGCACATGATGCCGGAATTTCAAAATCATTAAATCTAACATTATTCATCTTATGGATACCACACGTCGCCAATTTCTTTGCACCACCGGAAGTGCTGCTATTTTGGGAAGCTTCATTCCTAGAAAAATTTTTGCCGATCAACCAACTACGAATAACCCAGTTACGAGAGGGCGAACGCTGGTTGCGGTATTTTTACGCGGCGGTATTGATGGATTGAATCTCATCGTTCCCCATGGTGATCCTGACTACTATAAACATCGTAAAAACATCGCCATCCCCAGACCCGCACGTGATGGGAAATCGGCATTGGATCTTGATGGTTATTTCGGGCTGCATCCATTTGCTTCAGCTCTTGAACCTTTATTCAAAGATCGCAGTGCGGTTGCGCTGCAAGCGGTCGGATATGAAAAAAACACACGCTCACATTTTGAAGAGCAGGATACTTGGGAAACGGGAGTGATTGGAAACTCACTTTCCTCGGATGGTTGGTTGAATCGGCATCTTGCAAGTTCCACAGGACATGGGCCCATCCGTGCCGTGGCGATTGGCGGTAATTTGCCCCGAATTCTAAGAGGAAAAGCACCTGCTTATGCAATTCGTGGTATTGCCGATCTCAGTATGCCGCGTATGCATGGCGATCCTAACGTCTTGCGTGCAGCGCTTGAAACAGCTTACTGCACCAAACCGGATAGCAGCCATTTGGTATCTGACGAATTGCTCTCAAAAACCGCAGCCGCCACGCTCGAAGGCACTCGCCAATTGGAGACGATTGCGAAAATAGAATACAAGCCTGCGAACGGAGCGAAGTATGGCAGCAGTTCGATTGCCAAGCAATTTCTTGAAGCCGCACGCCTAATCAAATCGGGCATCGGTACCGAGCTCATTCAGCTCGATTATGGTGGTTGGGATACCCACAATGCCCAAGGCGGAGTTAACGGCGGATATGCGAACCGCCTCAAAGATTTAGCAGATGCCATGGCGGCGTTTTCCAAAGATCTTGGTGACCATATGAAAGATGTGCTTGTGCTTACGATGAGTGATTTCGGTCGCACCGTTGCAGAAAACGGCACGAGCGGCACGGATCACGGTTGGGCAAACTGCATGATTGCACTGGGCGGCGGAGTAACAAAAAACGACAAACCTGTTCTCGGCGAATGGCCTGGGCTTGCTCTGCAAAAACTTCATCAAAATCGAGACCTCAAACACACCACCGACTTCCGCGATGTTTTAGGTGAGGTTGTTTCATCTCACCTCGGGAATGGAAACACCAGTTTCGTTATTCCTGGGCATGAACACAAAGCGGTTGGGATTTTGTAACTGCTATCCATTGATGTAAGAGCACGCATGGCACTTTCGTATGAGAGTGATGCTTTCTCAAACAGTTAAAATGCTACGTAACACTTTTGGAATTCTGATCCTCGCACTCGCTTCTTATTCGGCTCAGGCGGAAGAGAAACCGCCAGCGCAACAGCGAGGTCATTTGTTCATACTCTCCGGGCAGTCCAACATGACTGGGGGACTCGTAACGGGATTTGCCGAGGCCGTCACCAAGGCGCTCGGCAAGGATCAGGTGACCATTGTCCACAGCATGCGGAGCGGGCGCGGCATCCGTTTCTGGGTGAAGGATTATGATTTGCCTGAAAGCCACGAGCTTCACGGCAAACTCACGAACGGAAATGGCGAAGAATATCCGAGGCTCCTGCAAGCGATCAAAGACGCCGGTGATGCGCGATCTTTCAAAACCGTGACCTTGATCTGGATGCAGGGCGAATCCGATGCCAATCGGGATTTAGGCGTGGCTTATGAGAAAAGTTTCAACGCACTTCTAACCCATCTCAAAACCGACCTCGGAATCGAAAAGTTACATTTCGTGATTGGGAGAATTAGCGATCATGGTTTGCACGGCGAAAGCGAGGCCGGCTGGAAGCGCATGCGTGAAGTGCAGGTTCGTATCGCTGAATCTAACAAACTCGGTGCATGGATCGATACCGATGATCTCAATGGTGGCGATGAAAAAAATCCTCACGGTGAACTTCATTACCCAGCCGAGCAATGTTCCAAGCTCGGTGAACGCTTCGGTAAAAAAGCGCTCGAGCAACTAGGTGTGAAATGAATTCTTCTGATTGCCCAGATCACACCGTCTTTTCCCCATCAATCTTCTTATGCGTGCGGAGACGCAGCTTCGCATCGATGATGATTTTTCCGATAATGAAGGCCACCGGTGAACGCCTGGGAGTCCAGGTATTCAGGTAATTTTATGTCTCCATGTCTTGCGTCTCCCCAAGCTTGCCTACGGGTCTACCACTCAATCCCAACGCCTTCTTCGGGGATGAGAACCCTATCGCTGATTCCGAGGCGGTCGGCTTCTGTTAGAAGTCTTTCTACCGGTTCGTGCAGCGCTTCGTTGCCCAGTGGGAAAGTGCCGTAGTGCATAGGGATCAAGATTTTGGCATCGAGATCGGCGAAGGCGCGGACGGCTTGTTCGGGATTCATGTGGACGTCCCGGCCGCTGGGTGATTCGTAGGCACCGATGGGCATGAGTGCGACGTCGATGCTGTGACGTTTGCCGATTTCGGAGAAGCCGTCGAAGTAGGTGCTGTCGCCGCAGTGAAAAACGCTTTTGCCGCTGGATTTCACGATGTAGCCACCGTAGTCGCGATGGGTGTCGTGGACGTAACGTGCGCCCCAATGATGACACGGAGTATGGACGATAGCCATGCCATCGATTTCCATTTCATCCCAAATATTGATTTCGTGGATGGTAGGGAAACCGAGTTTTTTGACCAGCGATGCACTACCTTTCGGGACGACGATGCCATTGCTAGCTTGGAGAACTTTCAGGCTGGGTTTGTGGAGGTGATCGAAGTGGGCGTGGGTGACGAGTATGAGATCGACCTCTGGAATATCTTTGAGATCAAGTCCAGGATGGCGTTGGCGTTTTACGGGGCCATGCCATTTTGCCCAGTTGGGATCGACCAATACCGAGTGCCCTGCGAACTGGAGGAAAAACGATGCGTGACCAATCCATGTGATGCGGACGCGGTCATCTGTTGGAGCTGTTAGAACTGGCTCGAGAATCGTGCCGCCCATTTTACGGAACATTCCCGGAACGATGTGTTGGCGTAGAAATTTCGCATTGCGACCCGGCCAACCTTTTTGAGGCGCGAGTCCGGAGTTGAGGTTGCCGATGGGATCTTTCATCCTAGAATTCGCAGTTAAGGTTAAAAGACTTCACCGCGGAGACGCAGAGGTCGCCGATGGACGCAGAGATCCATTGGCGGTTTCGCTGAAATCCGAATGAGCATTGTGCGATATTCTTGCCGCTCGCCGAATCAATCCGTTCGTCTTGTAATTTGCACTTTCTCATATGGGCACCGAAGTATGACTCTGCGCTCCTCCGCGACCTCTGCGTCTCTGCGGTGAAAATTTCCATAGGAACTGCGAATCTAAGCCTCATACGACAATCATTCTAAGCGCCACTGTAGCCGGATGCAATTTTCTCCATCCAGAATTTTGCGCGCTCACGGAAGCTCATGTCGTCTTGGGCGTAGAGGATTCCCCGGGAGACATTGATTACATCGGGTGCGCTGCGTTTTGCGGCCGCTAATGCCCCGAGATCGCCGCCTTGAGCGCCTAGGCCGGGAACCAGCAGCGGAGCATTTGGCATTTTGGGTAAAACACTCTCTGAATTCGTCAAGCCAACCACATAACCCACATCCGTCGCGCGACCTTCGGTCTTGGCACGGGCTCCAAGCGCGGTGACGAGCTCAAACACTTTGCGACCGTCTTTCAGATCTTGTTGCTGAAAATCCGCAGTACCCGCATTCGATGTTACTGCGAGCAGGTATACTGCTTTGCCCGCGTAATCGAGAAAGGGCTCGATGGAATCGTAACCGAGGAAAGGGTTGAGCGTCACGGCATCGACATTCCAACCGTTGAAATATCCTTGGGCGTAGTATTTCTGGGTTTCACCAATATCGCTGCGTTTCGCATCGAGAATGATGGGGATGTGGCTGGGTATCTCTTTAAGGATTTGTTCTAACACTTTTATACCAGCGATTCCCATCGCTTCGAAGTATGCCATATTGGGTTTGAACGCCGCAGCGTAATCTGAGGTTTCTTCAATCACGCGGGAGAGAAATGGTTTCGCCGCATCGGCACCGCCATCGCCAGGCCTGGGGTCGAGCCCGACACACAATCTCGATCCGGTGGCAGTGACTCGTTGCTGTAGCTTTTCCGTAAAACGCATGGACTACGTTTTGCTGAAAAAAATCATTTCGCAATGCAAACAACTGCAATTTTCGCAGGATTCCTTAACGACTAAGATTTTCAACCGCGAATGAACGCGAATGGACGCTAATTCAATCAAGTCAAATGTAGGCTCATTTTAAAGGTCTTCATCTCGATAAATCCAAGATTCTCGTTATTCGCGTTCATTCGCGTTCATTCGCGGTTGAATCCTCCACTCCACCCAGGCGATCCAGCCCAGAGCCGCAAAGTAAACCGCGAACTCCAGAGCCTTTCTCCAATAGGAAATTTTCTCCGTCCCGCCGAGGCAACCGCAGCTAATATCCAGCCCTCGAACCCATGCAGAACCCACGGAAATCACAAATGCCATCACCAGCCCGAGCATCAGCCACCACCCGCCTTTTCGGAAAATCCCTGACATGAAACTGAGCCCCGCGATCACCTCGACCCATGGCACTAGGTATGCGATAACCACAGCGATGTCTCCCGTAATTGCGAAATCTCCAAAGCTCAGGCGGTAATTTTCAATATCCGTCACAAACCGATCCAAACCGCTACCGAAAATTTTCAGTCCTCCAGTGTAGACAAACCACGTGCCCATTACCACCCGCAGAACTAAGGCAAAAATCTCAGATTTCTGGATCGGCGTCATGTTGGCTCTCACTATTAGATTTTCTGCCGAACAAGATCAAAGGAAAACCTGCGCAAAGCGATAGCAATACCATAATGGGCCAAGCGCGTACGGGCCGTTCGACAAATGGGGTTGTTTTCATCGATTCGTTATACTCAATAAACAATTGTTCAGCTTGTTTTGCGTCTTCATCTGCAACCACCACCCGAATCCCTCCAACCGTATGAGAGTAATACCAGAACCACTGGGAGAAATTTTCATCTAACACATAACCGTTGATTCCCGCTGAATCTAAAAAAGAGCGGAATAAATATGCGTCCTCGCATCTGAAGAAATTAGAGATCGTGGTCATGAGAGATTATCTATTTCACCGCTTCGATGAAGAGTTTGACAGTTGCTTCGCTGGATGCGGGATTTTGTCCAGTAATGAGATTCCCATCTCTAACCGCATGAATGGCGAATTTTTCTTTCTTATCGATCCTCGCACCGAGTTCACGCAATTTAGTTTCTAACAGAAATGGCATGTCCTTATCGAGTTTGACCTCACGTTCTTCATCATCGGTGAATGCTGCTACGGTTTTCCCTTTGACCAATGGAGTTCCATCCTTGCGAAAGACTTTTACTAAAGCCGCAGGTCCGTGACATACGGCTGCGATGGGTTTCTCCTGAGTATCAAATTCCTGAATCAGTTTTGCTGCACTTGCATCATCGGCGAGGTCAAACATCACCCCATGGCCACCGGGGATAAAGATGCCCGCGAAATTTTCGGCACGAATCGCGGCCAAAGGTTTGGTTTCAGATAAACGTTTTTCGGCTTCTTTCCATGCTGCTGCCTGTTCGGGTGTCGGTTTGCTGCGAGCATCGATGGGTGAGGCGCCACCTTTGGGCGTCGCGACTTCGATTTTATAGCCTGCCGCCTTCAAAGCTAGGTAAGGCACCGCAAACTCTTCCAGCCACAGCCCTGTGGGCTTGCCGCTGGCCATTTTGTCGGCCCCTGTTACCAAAACCAAAATCGACTTCGGTTCCGCTGCCGAAAGGGAGGCTATCCCGGCCAAGAAAATCGCAACCAAACTTATCCATTTCCGAAATCGTAATTTTTCAGTACCCATAACATTTGAATAAACGATGAAGTAGATTCCTTGTCAATCCGAGCGATGGTTCAGAGGGCTTTCCTCCTAAGTTTCGTTCCCCATGCTGGACAAAATGCGATCTGTCCACGAACATCCGTGCCCGATGTCCGAGTTAGCAAAAGCGTATGAGCCACAAGCCGTGGAGGAGAAATGGTATGCCGCATGGCTAGCAGCCGATTGTTTCCGTGCCGATGAATCTTCTGAGAAGGAGGCATATTCCATTGTCATACCGCCTCCCAATGTCACGGGCATCCTGCATCTCGGACATGTCCTGAACAATTCCATCCAAGATATCCTTGCCCGTCGTGCTCGCCAGGAAGGCAAGGAAGTCCTCTGGCTTCCGGGCACCGACCACGCCGGCATTGCGACACAAGCCAAGGTCGAGCGCGAACTGCGTGAAAGTGAAGGCAAAACCCGCCGCGACCTTGGTCGGGAGGAGTTTCTTAAACGCGTCTGGGATTTCAAAAACACCCACGGCGACATCATCATCAAGCAGCTCAAGCGTCTCGGCTGCTCCTGCGATTGGTCTCGCGAACGTTTTACGATGGACCCGCAATACACGAAATGGGTCAGTCAGGTTTTCGTCGATCTCTTCAAGCAAGGTCTCATCTACCGTGGCAAGCGCATGGTCAACTGGTGCCCGGTTTCTCTCACCGCCCTCTCCGATGAAGAGGTGATCATGAAACCTTCGCGGTCCAAGCTTTTCACCATGAAATACGAGCTCGCGGAGAGTCCTGGTGAATTCATTCACATTTCAACCACTCGCCCCGAAACCCTCATGGGCGACGTCGCGATTGCCGTGCATCCCAAGCATCCAAAATATTCTAAATGGATAGGCAAAATGGTTAAACGTCCTTTTCCTCAGGCGAACATTCCTATCATCGGCGATGAGATGGTCGATCTCGAGTTCGGCACCGGCGCTCTAAAAATCACTCCCGCCCACGATAAGGTCGATTTCGAAATCGGCTTAAAGCACAATCTGGAAATCATCGATGTTCTGCACCCAGACGGTCGCATCAACTGCCCCGCGTGCCCTGATCTTGACGGTCTGGATCGTTTCGTCGCGCGTCGTAAAGCGGTCGCGAAACTTGAAGAAATGGGGCTCTTGTTGGGCGTAGAGGAATACGAAAACAACGTCGGCTACTCCGAGCGCGCCGATGTGCCGATTGAGCCACGCATTTCCATGCAATGGTTTTTACGTTATCCGAATATCAAAGAATCCACCGATGCGGTAGCCAATGGGGAAATTCAATTCCGCCCCGAGCGTTGGGCTAAGACCTACGCCCATTGGATGGAAAACCTTCAAGACTGGTGCATCAGTCGCCAACTCTGGTGGGGACATCAGATTCCAGTTTGGTATCGCAAAAACAACATCGACCAACTCAAGTCCGCAGAATCGTTGGATACTTCGCATCCGGATTTATATGTAAGCGTAGAACCTCCATCCGATCCTGAAAACTGGATACGCGATGAAGATGTCATGGATACTTGGTTCTCTTCATGGCTCTGGCCGTTCGCGACGATGTCAAATGTCGGAGAAAATTCTGCCACCTTGAAAAAATTCTATCCTACGGCAGATCTAGTAACTGGCCCGGATATCATTTTCTTCTGGGTAGCACGAATGATCATGGCGGGCTATCGCTTCGCGGATGGGTTACCGTTTAAAAATGTTTATTTCACCTCCATCATCCGTGATCTAAAAGGCCGCAAGATGAGCAAGTCCCTCGGTAATTCGCCGGATCCTATCGACCTCATGGATAAGTTCGGCGCCGATGGCTTACGCTTCGGCTTGATGCGTATCGCCCCCGTCGGTGCGGATGTGCGTTTCGACGAATCATCGGTCGAAGAAGGCCGTAACTTTGCCAACAAGCTCTACAACGCCTGTCGCTTCCGTCAAATGGATGGCAATCAATTTGCGCCACTTACAAGCGTAAAAGGTTTGCCAGTTTATCATGTTTTGGTGATGTCAAAAATCGACCAACTTGCCAATGATCTAACAGAAATTTATGCGGAGTATCGTTTCGGTGAAATTGCACAACGACTCTACGAATTTCTATGGAATGATTTCTGTGACAAATGGTTGGAAGCCGTGAAAGCCGATCTGCGCGAATCAGCAACCGCAGAAGCCCGCGCCGCCGCTCTTGGGACTTTCGATGCCGTAATGAGCCGCTATCTCCAGCTGCTGCATCCCTATATGCCACATGTCACCGAGGAACTTTCCGAACGCATGAACTATGTTGCCGCCGGTGAGTTTGTGATGAAGAAAATGCTGCCTGCTAAACCTTTGCTCGCGGAACTGTCCGCTGCAGAAATCGAAGTCGCGCAGAAACAAGCCACTGCTATATATGAAACCGCAGGCCGCCTCCGCAACCTCAAGGCGGAATACAACCTCGGCTCACGCAAAGATGTGCGTTTCGTTATGAAAGGCACGGTCAGATGGCTTTCCAATGAACTCAATGTCCTCGCTTTGCTCGCGGGCTCTTCTGAGATTTTGATCGATGATTCCTATGAAGCTCCCAAAGGAACGCCTGCGGCTGTCACCTCGGTTGGCGAGGCCTACATGCCGATGGAGGGACTGATCGACGTCGAAGCAGAGCGCGTTCGAATTTCAAAAGAGATAGAAAAGATCGAACTTGAGGTCAAAAAATCCGAGGGCAAACTCAGCAATGCGTCGTTTGTGGATCGTGCTCCACCAGAAGTGGTGGTGCAGGAGAAAGAACGTCTTGAAGATTGGAAAATCAAACTCGCCCAGCTTGGTGAAATGTTGGCAGCCCTAAAATAAGCAATGCCTGAACTCAACGAAATCCCAGGAATCGATCCAAGCGATGCCGATCTACTAGATTCGGCAGGGATTCGTGATGCCAAACAAGATCCCAAAATTCTGTTAGAAAAAATTCGGCGGGCGAATGAGATTTTGCAGCATCCTGGTGGAGTGCCTACGGAAACCTCATTGGAGACATGGATTCGCAGCGCGGAGAATACGATTTCCCAGATGAAAAGTGAGTCCAAGACCCAATCTCTGGCAACTGCGGTGAATTACGAGGGCAACCAACAAGTTGCTGGCATGCTTGCCAGCGCACCCTATGCAATCCCACTTCCAGGCAAATATCTGATGGAGAAAAAAATCCGGGTTTCGGATATTCCTGCAGGCCTTTTGTTGAATCGATATTCTGGCGATCTGGATGTGCGCATCGTCAATCCCGATCTACCACAAGGAGATGTTCCAAATCCACGCCAGACAACTCCGGCAACAATCGGTGATAAATCTCAACCCAAGAGTTTTCATCCCTCCAACCTCAGAGCCATCGAGCCGAAAGAAACGCCGGTTCAGCGGATCGCTAAGTCCAAGCAAGGTCATGAAAATGACAGAGTTGCCCTGATTCGAGCGCCGCGTGAATCCACCAATCGTGGTAAAAACCCAAATTCTCGGAATTATGTGCGTGGCGTGTTGCATCCGCATCCATGGAGTCTGCGGCTCGGCGCATTTTTCACTCTGATGATCATGCCGCTTTTGCCGGCTACATTCATAGCCGGTTTTTTGCTGCTACTTCTGTCTAAATCACCTGAATCTTTTCCTTGGATTCCAAAATGGTTGATCGTTTTTCCTATAGCTCTGCCCATAGTCATATTAGGCTATTTGATCTGGGGATTTACTGGAAAATGCCGAGTCTGCTCACAAAGGATTTTTATAAGAAAGCGCGCACAGAAGCACGTCAAAGCTCATCAGCTGATCTATTTGGGATATATCGTGCCACTCGGCATTCATCTGCTACTCTTCAGTTGGTTCAGGTGTTCGTCTTGCGGCACTCCGATTCGTTTGAAAAAATAAATCATGGCCATTTCTAACAGAAAATGGGTTTTCCTTGCTTCTTGCACACTGCTTGCCAGTTGCGCTGATGAACGCATTGTACCAAGGATCGAGCAAGCTCCAGCTCCTCAAGGTTTACCACAAACTCCTCCGCCAGAAGAGGTGGGAACGCCTGTTACGCCAGGTAGCAACGTCGGGTTAAAACAGCTTAACTACACGCCTGAAGAGGATTTGGCGTTCACCGATCCCGATAATCCAGATGCTGGGATTCCGGAGCTCGAAGCCTTGATGGCGGCGCCCAAGCGTGGGCCTTGGGAGGAAAGCGAAACGATTGCGCGTCAAACCGCAGCCCGCGAGGGCAAGCCCATCCTAATCTGGTTCACCAACTCCGCGATGAGCCCGAATTGCAAAGCGCTTTCTTCAGAGCTTTTTGCCACTCATGAGTTCGGAAAATGGGCGGATAAAAATGTGGTGCGTTTGCGTATCGATGCGGCAGCCATCGTTGATGATCCGAATTTGACTCTTGGCGAAAAAGTTTCACGCCAAACTGACATCAAAAGCTACACCCAGCGCCTTAAGAAACGTTATAAAGTGATGGGACATCCAACTATCTTGATGCTGAATCCTAGTGGCGAAGTTCTTTGGAAAGAAGTGGGATACAAACGCGGACAAGCGGATTTTGTTTGGGGCTTGATCAAGCAAGCCGTGGTGGTCACAGAAAATCAGTATCAAGAATGGCGGAAAAATCTGGAAGCGAAGGGCTATCGTGAATGGGAAGGAACTAATGGGAAAAAAGTTTTTGCCAAGCTCCAATCCTACTCGAAAGGAGATCTGATCCTCATTGAGCCCGGCGGAGAACGATATAAATCCCACGAATCTCGACTTTCAAGAAAGGATAACAAATGGCTCGCCGAGCAAAAATCATTACGTGGACTCGAATGAAACTGTTAGATTTTTCCAAAGCATCTATTTTATTTTTTGCGGGTAGCTTGCTTATCTCATGTGCGAGCCGCAGACAAACTCCCGAGCGAGCATTGAGCATTGCTCATGCCTACGCTGAATTGGAGTGGATGCCGGAGGAGCGTCACATCCGTCATGGCAAAGATAAGAAAGGCGTTACCGTGCATACGCCAGACTCAAGCCTCAAGGATCATGGCGACGATCGTGGTTGGTGGGAGCCTGGTGTAACTGCGAAAGGCATGGCTTACAAATGGGGCGGCTTTGATACGCCGAAGACATTCTTGGAGGGTCTTGAGAAAGGCAAAAAAGCCGGAGATGTTGCCAACGCTTATAAGATCAGCCTAGATAACGCAGCCGTCAGCCAAGGGAGTGTAGGAATCGATTGTTCCGGTTTTGTTTCGCGCTGCTGGGGGCTTTGCAAGCCCGTTTCCACGAGGGACTTACCGGCAATTTCAGATTCCATCACTTGGGAAGAATTGCGTTTGGGTGATATCCTGATCAAACCCGGACACGTCGTCATGTTTGTCGCACGCAAAGGAAATGTCATTATCTGCTACGAGTCGGGTTCCTACCCCACTTGGCGCGTGCGTCGGAGCGCGATGTCCATTAACTACATGAAACACAGCGCTTATTCACCATGGCGCTATCGCAAAATGGCCGAGCCTTCTTATCCGCTCGAGGAGCCTTTGGATGACATCGAGTTATCCCGGCCTGATGACAGGCTATGATTCCATTTTCACCACCAACCGCTCGTAACCGATCTGACGTTTGAAATTCGCTGTGGTTTCGATGTTTGGCTTTTCTTCGATGATGGAGATTTTGCTAACAGATTTTGAAAGTTGCTTGATCAATTCACGGATGATAAGTCTTGCATGAAAAGCTCCCAAACAAAAATGATCGCCAGCGCCAAACGCGATATGGGGATTGGGTTTGCGGTCTAGGCGAACTTCATCCGGCGCAGGAAATGCATCTGGATCGCGATTCGCCGATGCCCAACCTAAAGAAATCCTTCCGTCTGCCGGAACATTGATTCCATGGACATCCGTGGCAACCGGACACACGCGCCCGATGTGCGTGAGTGGTGAAACCACGCGGAAAAATTCTTCGGTCGCAAGCACCGCGCGCTTTGGATCCGCGCGTAGAAATTCCAATGCTTCCGGATGGCGGGCGAGATAGGCAATCACGGAAGTGATCGTATGGATTACTGTATCACGACCGCCGGCAAATGTTAGATTGGCGAATCCCGCCATTTCATCGCGAGTGAGTTTTCTTCCCTGAAATTCGGCTTGGGTGAGCGCCGAGAAAAAATCGTTACCCAGAGATACTGTGGCGCGATCCAGTTGTCTTGCGATGTAAGCATCTACCGCCGTCTCGTTAGAATTTCCATCGATCAAATTATGAAACACATGGGTCCCCCATGCGATCCACTCATCCGCTTCGGATTCTGGCAAGCCCAGTAAATGCGCCAGAGCCTTCGATTGCAATGGCACAGCAAAATCGCTGACGACCTCTAGCGCAGTGGTGTTGAGTGCATCTTCAATCATCTTATCGATCAACGCCACAATCTCTGCGGCAAAAACGGGATCTCGTGGTTTTTTGAAAAACGGTTCTACGATCACGCGATATTCTCCATGCAAGGGTGGATCGGTTTCAATCGGCAACTGACGGACTTTGCGCAGCTTTTCTTCTGAAGGAATCGGCACACGAAATGGAGCATCCGAACTGAATGTTTTCCAATCCTTCGCGGCCTCCATCACAGCCGAGTGGCGGAGTATCATCGGTATATCCTCATTTTGAAAGCGATACGCCGCAACCGGGCAACGCTGACGAGCTTCATGAAACGTTTTGTCGTTTTCCAATGGTTCATTCATGATGGATCAGCCAAGTTGGTTTTGAATTTCATTCAATAAAGCAGCATCAATCTCTAACAGATTTGAAGCCATTGGAAACGCGCCGGATTTCACATCCGCAGCATATTCCTGAAATGCGGCGATGCGTTCCTGTTGCAGACGTCGATACTCTCCTGCGAAATCACGATAAGCTTTTGCGTGGCGCGGGAGGCGTTCATCGTAATCTCCGAGGATGTCATCCGAGAAAAGAAACTGGGTGTCGCAACCTGTGCCTGAGCCCAACGACATCAGCAACAAGCTCGTTTGTTTGGAAAGCCAGGCGGCAAGATTGTGCGGAACACATTCGATCTCGGCGGCGTAGGCTCCCGCATTTTCCAAATCTTTCATCGCTTGGAACAACGCTTTCGCCTCATCCACCGTTTTTCCAATCCCCCGATAATTTGTCCATGTGACGTGCCGAGGAATCATGCCGAGATGACCGACCACTGGAATGCGCTCACGCGCCATACCTTCGATGATATGCGGGCTGGCAGAGCAATAGACTGAACTCGCGCCAAGTTCGAGCGCGCGGAATCCAATCCGTATCGCTTCTTCTTGAGAGGCCAGACCATGTGGAGTCGAGCCAGAAAGGAAACTATTGGGCGCCGCCGCCACCAGTTCAGGCAAACGAGTTTGGGCTGCGGGGTTGTCAAACGGGCAGCTCATGAGGTCGATCCCAGCCGCTTCTGCCGCTGCTGCCTCCTCAGGGGTTTTAACATGAATGTGTGACAGGCAACGCTTGCCTTTCAGCTTTCTCAGATCGTGGACGGTATATTTTTTGCGGGGTCTTAACATGGGGACAGGGCTCTTGGGCGAAAGGTGATACAGATGCCTAGCGAATAAATTTATAAACTCCAAGTTGAGAAGATAAAAAAACCAACTAGGGTTGCCCCATGAAATGGAACGCCATCAGCGTCAGCGCTGCCTGTATCTTAATCGGCCTTGGTGGATTTATCCTAGGAAAAATCACCAGCGGAAAAACTGAATTATCTGAACAAGACAGACTTCTCGAAGCTTCGGATCGCATGATTCAGCAACGTTCGGTCGATGGCAGCACTGATTTCAGAGCGCGCGAAATCATCCGCCCCAACCGCCCAAGCCAACAGGGTAGCGGCAGCAGTATCGATCGTAAGCTCGCCAACATGGAAGAAATCGTTCGCGGTGAAAACGCCCTCACTCGTGGGCGCGCCATGCTGAATTGGATCGATTCGCTTGCGCCCCAAGAATTTGAGGCTGCTGTGGATCGATTTCGTAGCCTCGGTCTCACTGAAGCGCGGATGGGCGAATATGCCATGCTACTGACTGCATGGTCAGAGGTGGATCCTATTTCTGCTCTGGCTTACACCACTGAAAACACCAACGGCATGGCGACAGGCACGGTGCTCAGTGCATGGGCGAGCCGTGACCCCGAATCTGCCATTGCGTGGGCTAAATCCAATCACCAAGGCGAAGATGCAAATCCCTACATGGCCGGGATCATTCGCGGTATCGTGTCATCCGATCCGATTCGAGCCACGGCACTCCTTCAGGAGCTTCCGTTTAGTGTAGTGCGTGCCGAAGCGCTTGATGCCATGACCCCGTATCTTTTGAAAATTGGTGCAGATGCCGCCAAAAAATGGGTCGCAGAGCTCAGCGACGAACGCCTTCGCGGAGGCGCGACTTCTCGTTTGGCGGAAGCTTTGGCAAAACAAGACCCGGCTGGAACGGCTTCATGGTTACTTGAAAACATCAACGAAAGAACTGTTACCAGCGTGGATGACGTCTTCCGTGAATGGGCAAAAGAAGATCCCGCTGGTGCGTTGGCAAATTTTGAAAGCCTCCCAGAAGGAGAAGCGAGATCCCGTGCGCTGCGTGGCATCGTGATCCAGGATGCGCGCAATAATCCCCAAGCCGCGGCGGATCTCATGAATCGTTTTCCCAAAGATATCACAGATCGCACCGTACAACATTTCATCTGGAACTCTTATGAAAAAGCACCCGATGTCGCGGCGAATCAAATTGGTTTGATCCAAGATGAACGCAGCCGCAATCGCATGTATGAACGCGCTCTCAGCTCGTGGCTTGATAGAGATAAAGCCGCGGCGAAGAACTGGATAAGCTCTGTAAACTTACCTGCTTCGGTTATTGAATCGCTCGGCGAAGCGCTGACTCAGCCTTAGATAGGAAATGGGGAAAGCGCAGCTAACTCCGCTGAAAAGGCTATCTTTGCACCATCACCTATGGGTGGTGAAAAACTCGATCTTCATCGTGCCCGCGTGGCAAAAATCATCTTCACGCTTTTGCAAGAAATCGACCGCTTTCTCCAATCTGCTGCCAAGCCCAAAGCCTATCCAAGGTAAATCATGGAATAGGATGGTGTTGCCATTCAGATTGGATGAGTCGCTGAAACCGATGGAATTTTGGGGATTTTCGGTTGCCTTCAAGGGTATTTTGAAGGTGCAAGCAAAGTGGCTTTGCATGTGCGGATCGTCTGTCTAAAAACACCTTGTGAGGTTGAAACAAAGACTTCTGGAATGGATGCATGGCGGCGAAGGCGACTTCGTGGCGATCTCGCTGGAGGTGTTTCGATATCAATTTGAAAAAAACGTGGCTTATAAAAATTACTGTGAGGCGCTGGGGCGCACGCCGGAAAATGTGAAAATCTGGCAGGAGATCCCTGCGGTGCCGACGGATGTATACAAACTGCCTAACACCGCGATGCGTTGTTTTCCTGCAACCGAGGTGAAAGGGTTTTTCCTCACTTCCGGAACATCTCGTGAGATTCGAGGCAAGCATGAGTATCGCGATCTGGAGCTTTACGAGGCTTCCATCAAAGGAGCTTGGCGGGAGTTGGGGTTGCCGGAAATTCGCAAGCCTTGGTTTTTTTCGCAACGCAAGCAAGATGCGCCGCATTCATCTTTGGTGGGGATGTTTGATCTTTTAGATAACGAAGGACAGTGGCTGATTGATGCTGAGGGGAATCTGCTGTCCAAGAAATTTTCGCCGAGTGGCGCAGCAGCAGTGCTTGGGACCTCCCTGGCCTTGCTGCGGTTTTGTGAGCAGAGCGAGCCGTTGAAGCTGTTAGATGGTTCTTGGATTTTTGAAACCGGCGGTAGCAAGAGCTTGCGGAAAAGCCATTCACCCACCGATGTTAGGCAGCGGCTCTCCAGCCATTTTTCTATTTCAGAATCACGCATCCTCAACGAATATGGAATGACCGAGTTGTTTTCCCAATTTTACAAATGGGGAGACGCGGAATCGCATCAAGGTCCGGCGTGGACGGCGATCCGGGTGATCGATGTTTTTTCTGGGAAGCCCGCCGCCGAAGGCGAGGTCGGGTATTTGGAAATCATCGACCTCGCGAATCTTGATTCCCTTTCTGCGATTCGAACTCAGGACTTGGCGATCGCGACCGGTGAGCGCAGTTTTATTTTGATCGGCCGTGATCCATCTGCGGTAGCACGGGGTTGCTCGCGCGGAGTCGATGCCGTATTGTCATGATGAAATTAGAACCACGGATTCACGCAGATAAACACGGATATGAAGAAACTTTTGAAAATTTAATTCTCGTCCACTGGGTGTAAGACCAAGTTTCATGGCTCTTCAATTATCGGTGTTCATCTGTGTCCATCCGTGGTTCTCTTAACTCTTAAGAATGAAAACCCTCTCAGAACGTATCGCATTTCTACTCACTCAGCGGCCCACGCTTGAGCGGTGGGTGGGTTGTTATGATGAGGTGGCGTTGAAAAGCTGGTTGGATCGCGAGCTCGGGGATCACCGCAGGTTAGAGCAATGGGTCGATGGCTCGCGCGTGGTGCCGCGTGGGCCGGTGTTGCATGTGGTCAGTGGCAACACGGAACACGCCGCGTTTCAATCGGTGCTCCGATCTATTCTGTTAGGTTGTAAGAGCTGGGTAAAAGTTCCATCGGCTGGTTTGTTAGAATTTGAATCATGGGCGAGCGGAGTTTCATTGTTAGAAGTGAAACGGGAGTTGCCGGAAGATTGGAAAAATCCTGAGGTCGCGGTGATTTATGGTGGCGAGGATACGATCACGTTTTTCCGCGATTGGCTATCACCGCAAACCCGCATCATCGAGCACGGTCCGAAACTCAGTGCGGCATTTGTTTTTGAACAACGCAAGGGTTTGGAATTTCAGCTCGCGGAAGACGTGATGCGCTACGGTCAGCGTGGCTGTCTTTCAATACAGGTGATTTATGTGGCGGGTGATGCGGAAAAATTCTGTGAGAGACTTGCAGTGGCACTGGAAGAACGGCGACCCCCGACTTTATCGGGGCAGGCGAAGATCGCTGCTACGCTTTCTGAGGCGGGAGGGATTCGCAACGCCCGCGAACTCGCACGCTTTAAGATCGCCAACGGCGCGAAAATAAAACTGTGGGAGAGCGCGGATTCTGTGGATTGGACGGTTCTTTTGGATCTCGATTCCACGCTTCTTCGCACCAGCCCGAGCGGAGGATTTGTTCAGGTCATTCCTATGCCAGATGCGCTCACTCCTGAAACCCTCGGAGCGGAAATCGCATTTTTATCCACTGCAGTGGTCGAGCCTTTAGATTGTGCCGATCGCTTGGAAACCATCGCTCCTCCACGAATCTGCGCCGCAGGCAACGCGCAGGAGCCAGGGATTTTCTGGCATGCCGATGGTGAAATGCCACTCGCGGGGCTTGTGCGTTGGCGCGATCTCGGTTGATCTTACGACCATGTCAGAACCTGCCATCGAAACCATAGGCACCGTCCTCGAGCGCAAAGGAGAAATTCTTTACCGTGTCGAACTGATGAACGGGAAAGTGATTCTCGGCCATCTCTCGAAACCACTCACCGATTCCAAAACCGAGTTTTTCAATGGCGATTCCGTGCTCCTAGAAATGACTCCGTTTGATTTCGATCAGGGACGGATTGTGAGCAAGTTGGCTCAGAACGGCTTATGAATCCCCAGATAAGCGGCGCCGATGGCGGCGACCAGGGTCAGGATAAACACGACGCAAGGGCAGAGGATCTTTTTCTTCGCGAGGACAGGGGCGACGCCGATGAACAACCAGATGCCGAGTTTCGCCATCCACCAGTATTCACCCATCGGGGGCTGTTTCAGCCAGGCAAACCCAGCGAGTAAGATAATGAGCAAGGAAACTCCGTGGAGAATGGAAGCGGATTTGTGGGTTGAGCCGCCCAAGAGGGTTGCGCCGAGTGAGGCAAAAAGGGCGAACACGCCGGCGAGGTGGAGAACTGTCAGTAATCTTGGGTCCATAACTGAGGGCACTTTCGCGAGGAATGGGTGAAAATCAAGAAAACTCGGAAAGTTATCAGGCGTGGGCTGCGTATTCCGAGGGAATTCATGAAACGCAAACTCACATGGTTGGCCCTGATTTTATCCGTCCTATATCTTCTAACGCTTGGGATCATGCCTGATCCTTTGCCCTTTATCGATGAGGGGCTGGCGTTCGCGGTGCTGTTGAATTCTGCCAGTTACCTTGGGTATGACTTACGTAAATGGTTGCCCTTTTTGCCGAAAAAGAAAATATTCCCAGTATCAAAAAGTCCCAAAAACGACAAAAATATAACCATAGACGTTTGAATCCCAAGCCCCCTCAATCATTTTAATCCTCTTATGACCACTGAAACTGATCAAAAATCCTGCTGTAAAACATGCTGCCGTCCATGGGGCATCACCATCTTTGGCCTGCTCATTATCGCCTTCCTTATCGCGATGCCGTTTATTGCGGGCAAACCGGATGCCGACAAATCTTCCGATCTCATTAACTTTTTAGGGCGTTTCCATCCGGTCATCCTGCACCTACCGATCGGAATTTTCTCGCTGATCATTCTTCAGGAAATCCTTGCGATGTTCACCCGTTATAAACCACAGCCCGGGTTGATTGCTATTTTTGTTGGTGCAGCTAGCGCCGTCGCCGCTGTGCTTTTCGGATTCATGCTCTACATGGGCGGCACTTATGAAATGAGCGAGCTGTTGGGAGATCACCTTTGGGGTGGAATCTTTTTTGCCTGCGCTGCCGTTCTAACACTAATCGTCAAAGCGTGGCCTCTGCAGGAAAAGATTTCCAATGTGCTCTATCGCGTGATGATCTTCGGTAGCGTCGGCGTCATGACCTACGCCAGCCATGACGGCGCATCGATCACCCACGGCGAGGATTACCTGGTGGAATATGCGCCTAATCCGATCCGTAAAATGTTAGGTCATGAGCCGAGGGTAAAGACCGGCCCTTCGGATAAGCCGCTTGAAGAGCAGATCGTTTACGCAGAAATCGTCCAGCCCATACTCAACAAGCGTTGCGTGGAGTGCCACAAAGAAGGTAAATCCAAAGGCAAGTTCCGCATGGATACTTATGAGCTTCTCCTCAAAGGTGGAAAAGAAGGAGACGGAATCGTCCCAGGCGATGCGGTGAAAAGTAAAATCATCTATCGTTGCGAACTTCCCGAAGACGACGACGAGCATATGCCGCCCGAGTCCAAGACCGATATCGAGGATCATGAGCTAGCGGTCATCAAATGGTGGATCAATGCAGGTGCGGATCCTGCTAAAACGGTTGGTCAGTTAGAAATCACCACTGAAGTCCGCGATGCTATTACGAAACTCGATCGATCGGTTGATCCTATCGTAGATAAATCCACCAGCATCACTGAAACGAAACCGGTTGGACCTTCTAACGATTTAGCAAAATCCGTGGCATCTTTATCAAAAGATTTTCCAGGTGGCCTGACCTTTGAGTCACAAGCTTCCTCCAATCTAACATTTACCTCAGTCTCACTGCGTAGCAAATTGGATGATCAAGTGTTTGCAAAATTGCAACCTGTTCTTCCAAGCATGGTGGCCATGGATCTTTCATCGACCTCGATCACTGACGCTTCGGTCAAGCTGCTCGCCTCTGCGAAAGACCTCCGCATGATTCGTCTATCAGAAACGAAAATTTCAGATGCTGCACTCGATACGCTTGCAGGCCTGAAGA
This sequence comes from Luteolibacter sp., assembly GCA_044354135.1. Taxonomy (GTDB): domain Bacteria; phylum Verrucomicrobiota; class Verrucomicrobiia; order Verrucomicrobiales; family Akkermansiaceae; genus Luteolibacter. Next base: position 23,813 of record JBILAN010000005.1, on the reverse strand, counting down.
ATTTGGAATCGGTCAACCTCTATGGCACCCGCGTCACCGATGCTGGAGTGGAGAAATTAAAATCCCTGCCCAAGTTGAAACGCCTCTATCTCTGGCAGACAGATGTTTCTGAGGGCGCGATTGGCAAACTGAAGGAAGCACTGCCCGGGTTGGAAATCATCAAGGGCATCTAAAACAGCTTGATTGGCTTTTTATAAAGGATTAGAGCTTTCACCCAGTAGATCGGGTGAAAGTTCTATGCTCGATGAGTGTTTTTTGAACCACGAAAATCACGAATGCCACGAAAGGAAAAATTTACATAGCCGAGCGCACAGCGCTTTTTTGATAGGTTGCCATAATCGTTACATTCCCATCGTTTCGTGTTATTGGTGTTTTTCGTGGTTCCTACTTGGATAACCGAGATAAAGTTTTTAAAAGAAACCGAACATGTCCGTAACGCGCATATTTGCAGGGATTTTCAGCTTACTTGTGCTTGAAGTTGCCTGCGGAAACACGCTGTCCGAGCGGTTAGATGCGGTGCATGAGAATTTTTTAGAAAATCGCCGTGCTGCCCTTTCTGGGTTATCGGATCCTTTTGGAGTTCCATCTGCCGCGAAAGTCGTCATCGAGAGCCCGATGGACGCTTTTCGCAAAAATACCACATGGAAACGCAATGTGGTGGCCACGGTTTTCTGGGTCGGGGAGCAACCCACCGAAAACAACCCAACCCCAAATGATAAAAGTGCTTGGGACCAAAACTGGATGGCAAACTTCGGTGGATATGACGATCCGAACAACCGCGAGGGCTTTTTCCCAAAAAACATCGTGCCAAAAATCAATCCTTTCTACGTCGCCCTGCCATATAACGATATCGGCAAGGATTTCCGCCATCGGCCCGAGGCGGTGGAGGTGATTCCCTGGTTTTGGGAAAAATACCAAGGCGAAGGCATCTCCGTATGCAAAAGTCGCTGGCTAGCCATTCATTACAAGGGCAAGATCTGCTATGCCCAGTGGGAAGATGTCGGCCCTTTCGAGACGGATCACCACGAATATGTCTTTGGAAACGAAAATGCCCGCCCAAATCGCAATAAAGCGGCGGGATTGGACGTTAGCCCGGCCGTCAGAGACTTCCTTGAAATGCCCAGCGGAGAGAGAGTCGAATGGAAATTTGTCGAAGATTACGAGGTGCCAAAAGGCCCCTGGAAGTCGCTGATATTTCCATTCAAAAATAATTAACCAAAATACTTTACAGAAAGAAAAATTTATCGCATTTTCTTAGACCTAATTATGACGTGAAATATTTCTGAGTATTAATAAAACCAATAAAACCATGAAAAACTCCAAACAACTCACAGCCATCAAGGTGGCTTCAATCTCGGCGCTGCTTTCTGGCGCCGCATTGGCTCAGAGCGGCGGTACAATTCCAGCGGTTCCTGTAGGTTCGCTCAGTGCTTATCCAACGATCGTCCAGACTGGAACAAAACCCACACTGACTTGGGCTGCGACTTATCCGTCCGTTGTTCAGAACTACGTCGAGATCATTGCGCCTTCGACGCTCAAACTTAAAAAAGCATTAGATGTGCAAATCCGAGTTTTGGGGAATGGAGTAACCGCATCATCCTCAGCGAGTAGTAATACTTTTACATGGGTAGATGCCGAAGCCCAGCTTAGTTTCAAAAACGCAAGTTACAGCCGGATATTTTACGGTAAAAATACGAACATCAACCCCAGCACCGTTGTTTGGTCTAGAACTAAATTACAAACTGCTAAAGACAATACATTAAGATTCGGTGGGCGTTACTATTACAACAACCAATGGGCTACGACATTCACGACAAGCAGCAGTGGCAGTGGCAGCAATAATGTTCGTACCCTCGTGAACGGTCAGACGCCTCCCACCATCACGCCAATGCACACAGCTCCAAGTTTAGAGTCTTTCATTAAGCCTTATCTAGATGCTAACGGCAAAGTCAAAATTGGTCCTATGGATGTGATTGTGTTCATGGAGCTAACTCACACCAATGTGAATGATCCAGGATATGACCTCCAAGACATGGTCTTACTGGTGACATTTACAGATAACACAGCCTCGAACTAATAATTTACCTATCTCTCCTCAACCTAGAGTTTCAAAATGAATCTGAAGAGTTACATAACTTTGATTTTGATCGCCCTGTGTAATTTGTCGTTCGGACAGGATGTAGAAAAAAAGGATGCAGAAAAAAAGCCTGTTTATAGAGACGCTGAAACACACGACCAAATTGCTAAGAAGTTAGTTGAGACTCAAAATAAGAACCCATTAGCTAAATTGGAGGAATCCAAAGGAGATGATCCGTCGCTAAAAAATCAGCCGCAAAATCTGATAGCATCATCAGATATCATTTCCTTTAAAGGATTGATAACCTTAGTTCCTAAACGTGCTATAGTTCAAGTGCCGGAACAATATAAGAAACGTATCAATAACGCTCCAGCAGCGGGTAGCAAACTTGTCGGATGGTCGGAGTTTTACGCCTTAAACAGGGGTTGGATCACATCTCTAGAGGTTTCTAGATTACAAGCAGAAGGGCGGGAGCCCTTAAATGAGGAGACTTCGGAAAATTTAAAAAAGAACGGTAATTTGGTGGTTGCGACGTATTCAACCGGTCCGATTTCTCTTCTGCCCTTAAAAGAACCGGAGAAAAAAGAAGAAGAGGCAAAATCAATTCAAAAAAAATAAAACCATGAAAAATAAATTTTTCAATCTAGTGATCATATTCTTGGTCACTACCACTTCGCTTACTTGGGGGCAGGTTACCTTTCAAAACTTCATTCGTCAGATTCAGACGCCTTCCGATGGTAGCGCGGGTGCTACATGGGATATGCAGGTTGCAGCATCAGGGACAGCGCCTTCTCCCCTGGATATCAATCCAGGCGGAGCGCGCTTTGAGCTTCACACGGTTAAATCGAGCCCAATTACTTCATATCTACTCGATACAAAATACGTAAGCACCTATATCCCAGTTGCAGATGTTCAGATTATAACGGAAGACCCATATCTAACTATTCCACGTACTCGTGCAGATCGACCATTCACAGTAGAAATCACTATGAATGGCCTTTTAAATGGCGCGACGGATCCGGAGCCTTCCAAAAAGGTTAGTCTTTTGCATCATGTTCAGTCCTATGGCGCAGCGGGCACAGGCAGTGGCTTGGATCGAAGTTTGGCTACATTATCCAGTCAGTCATTCCTGACGAGTAATGGCAAACACACCTTTATATACGCTGTAAATACGGTTCCTGGAGCAGATAGAGCAAAAATACGTGGCGAAGAGCGGTTTTCAATATACTCACTCGCAGATTTTCAGGCACCAGCATCACAGTTAGATTCTCTTTATGTTCAGATTTGGCCCGTGGCAACTGGGACTATTACTGGGATAACAAATGGGCAAGTCGTAGGTTTTCAAACACCTACGTTGACGATGACAGTAAATGATATTTACCCAGATGCTCAAATTTATCTCCATGCTTATCAGGGTGCACAAAATCTGGGAACTGAAGGGGTAGTGCTTCCAGGCTCTGCCGCAGTCATCAATGAAGCGACACCACAAAATCGTGTTTTAACGATTGATAACTGGGACAGTATATTGACAACTAATGGTGCTTGGACGATTGAACTTTTGACCGCTACGCCTTTCGGAATCGATCGCCTTGCATGGGTTTCCTTCACGGTTGATCGCACCATTACCATCAGAGGATCAGTAACTACTGCGGAGTAATCATCTTTCAATTTTTCGCTTTCAGCGCCTCCAGCTCGGCTTTGAAATTATCGTTTCTGTAAATCATGGAAAACTTCGCTTGCCTCGTTTTCCGGAGCAGATCCTCAACCTCTGTCCATGCGATGAGTAAGAAAACTCCTTTGAAGGATTCCCGATGAAAAGCCTGTGTCCGCGTAACGAAGTGATTATCAACCGCCTTGTGTTGTTGATTCGCCAAAAGTGGTCCTTGGTCTCGCGTAATTTGTTTCTTCATTTCTTCAAAACGTTCTTCCATTATCGTCGCGGATGTACCAAAGTTCTCATAGTGAACGGTCATCTCATACAATCCACCATGAAGGAATTTTCCTTCAACGGACGTTGCCGACGAGTCAGGCAATGTTCCCTTGGGAGCGGCAACGTGGATGATGCGCAGGTTGGGACTTTTTCCAGGGATGGTGATCGTGAGATCCAAGGATTTTTCCGTCGCCCAAGAAACCAGCTTTTCCGGAGAGTCACCCCAATTGACGCCAAAGGGCGGCTTCAGAAGTTCTTGGGCATTCAGCGCAAGAGAAGTGAGCATGAATATCAAGCTTGTAAATCTAACAGTTATTTTCATGGTGCTGGTACTACGAATGAACACGGCAACAATCTTGCCTTGATAAATGTATTCCGCAAGCCGCGAAGATTACAATCTGGCATGGTTTTGGTCGAGGCCACAGCCGCGCTCGCGATGCTCACGGCTGTGGGGATGATTCTGTTTAAGCTGACATTGAATGTTATTACGCCCAGACAACATGCATTGCAGCAAGTGCTATCGGATGCCTATCTCACTTTCGAACGCGCCCAAGCCGAACGCGTTCCATTTGAAACTCTAACTTCAGATGCTGATACTCTCTGGCCTGAGTTTCCGGATACTGCTTCGACAGATGTTGAAATTGGCACACTACCTGGAGGACTTGTGGTGGAAGGCACCGTTTTTCGCACGCGCTATGCTGATGCGGGTAATTTACCCGCATTTGGAGGCTCTGGAACAGAAACTACAAATCCTGCGACCATGCAAATCTGGAGAGTGCAGAGCGTGTTGCGCTACACCATCGGAAATAGGACTTATGTGAAATCTCGAACCGTTGTCCGTGCCCAATGAAAGCAACAATTAAATCATCCAAGAGAGGGTTTACTCTGATAGAATTATCATTGGCCATCATGTTCGGTTTGGCAGTCGGTGCGATTTCTATGGCCTTGCTCAATCAGCAGCTCACATTTTTAAAAATTTTCCGCGCCCAAAGCTTTTTAAATGAAGAGGCTCCAATTATCAGCAACCATGTTTCAAAATTGTTGATCAATGCCGAGCGCTTCCGGTTGCATGCATCTTTGGATGACGCACTGGACGGAGATAATCCGCAATTAACAGACTCACCCGTGGTCGTGCTGAATTTTCGCCAACCGGACGGAACAATGCGTGCTGGAATTCTATCTTTCGAAGATCGTGGAGATGGAGAAGCTCTTTATTATTATGTGGTGCCATTGTCAGGTCCGCTCGGAGAACCAGAATGGGCGGTTACAAATAAACCCACAGACGTAACTTTTTTTGTGGAATCTGGCATCATTCGAACACGCCTCACAGGGCCAGCCGGCGAGGTAATCACTTTCTCAGGAGCGATGTAATGCAAAAAATATCTAACAAAAAACACGCACGAGGATACATCTCGATGCTAGCAGTGATATCGATATCCATGCTGATGCTGGTGCTTACGATTTTCGCATACAAGAGAGCCCTCAATGCTCATGCGACCTTTTCCAAGATCCACACTCAAACTGATTTTCGCGAGAAAGAAGAAGCGGTTATGCGCTCGATTGTATCGATCGTGCCAAATCGTGCTATCCTAGCTATGCAAAACGGCTCTGACGCATCTACGGCGAGTCGGATGGCGGTGTCTTTTACGACGATTTTTCAGGATGCGCTGAATCAGGCGAATGCCAGAACTTCAATTTCAGCAGATCTATTGGACGAAATCAGTGATGGAACCGTTTATAGAGGAAATACGGGCGACTCTGCATTAGCGGATGTTAGTAAGATTTTTAAGCCAGCGATTGGCACGGGTAGTGGAATTACCGCTGGGCTTAATGAAGATTATGGAGCTAAGTATCCTCCTTCATTGAACTTTAGTGGTACGCTTGCGTATGATGGGCTTTATCCCATCGTATCAGATTACAAAAAATACGGAACTTTAGCTAATGGGAATGTTGCATTGCCTACTGCGTCTTATTCCGATTTCAACCTCATCCCTTATCCTCAAATTGATTTCAGCTATGTCCGGCCAGGCGAGTTGTTCGTGGCAAAACGTAATTGGTGGGCGTTCAAAATGAACCTAGCCGCTCACGATGATACCCTCACCAAGCTTTCACGCTATGAACGGACTTTTGTGTTGTCACTTTATGAAATTCCTTCGCAGCTGCCTATTTCTGCAGGCTCTTTCATGGCTCTCGGCCGATATGCAAACGGCTCGGCTTGGCAAAACGTAACGATTACCGGAACTGTATTCGCAGGTCGTGCGGTGGTCGAGGGTACAACAGCCCTCGATAGTTTGGCCAGCCGCCGTGGATTTGAACTGTCTAACAACACAACCGTAGGAGGCCAAAATTTCACAGGTAACCCATTTACTCCTGGAGTTCGAGAAACCTATCGGTTAACACAAGGTGAATTTTTCCCCGTTTCTCTTGCCTCGGAGAGTGGTAAAGCAGCATTTGTCCCCATCAACCGGGGGGTAGATTTTTTTGATCGTTATGCGCATGCCCAAGAAACGAACACGGTTTCGCCTACCACTTGGAATGAGTATTCGGTCGGTGCGATGCAATGCGCTATGAGATTGGACATCACCAAAGCGGCCAGTGCGGCCAATCCTACGCCCACCGAGTTGACGTTTAGTTATATGAAAAGCGGAACTCGTGAAACTTTAGTGATACCACTTGATGCAGGAGTCGCAGCGAGTTTACCAGTCGGATATATTGAGGTAGCCGTTGAAAATGAATCTGCCAATTTTGCTACACCAGTGGATCTCGCTTACGGCACGAATGGCAGTTACAATTACAAATCCAACATCAGTGGTGATGTCACATTCAATAACGCAACTTTTGGAGATCCAGTTGTTGGCACACTCAAACGTGGCTACTACAAGCCTCGTTATCCTTTTGAGATCACGAGCCTTCCTACTGGTAAAATATGTGTGGCGGTGTATCCTGATCGATTCAGTGCTTTTATGGCTGCTCTCGGAGCTGATAGTCTTGCCGTGAATAATTCGCTTGCGGTAAATGTTGACTACGTCAACACCAACACACTGAACAAACCCTCCATTCCGTCTACCGCTGTTGATTACGGCGTGATTCTTCTGGAGTGCGGCAACCTGACAACATTCACGAAAGGATTCTCTTTAGTGACGAATCTAGCACTTCATATCGGTGACGACTTTAATGTGGTGTCAATGGCGCCGCCTGCTGGTTACGTTCCACCAGGTGGCGCTGCGTTTTATCCCCCATCCTCGTTGTTCGCACCAGAAAAGCGCTACGGTGTAACTGCAAATCCTCTGGCAATTCAATTTTCTGGTCAGGTCGGTTCAACGGCAAGGGATGACGCTGCAGAACCTATTAGACCTTTGGATTCGAAAATAACTTCAGGCACAACCCTAGCTGCGAGTAGCATCACCATGAATCTGACCGCCATCTCTCATCCAGCTGAGCTGCCACCCATCACCATGAAAAACTGGCTGATCGTTGTCGAAGAAATGAACAGTGAATTTGCCAACTAATAATCAACGCAGCTAAACGCTACTGGGCGAAGATGGTACACGAGGACGGGATCGAACCGCCGACCGACCCGGTGTAAACGGGTTGCTCTACCGCTGAGCTACTCGTGCATGCTTATTGGCTTCTAATGCTTTGCGACGCTATATGAGGTTCGTGATAAGCATTTTGTATACCCGAAGTTGCCGTATGGGGCAATGTGATTCGGTTCGACAAGTGCTTGGATTAGCTCACGTTCACGCGGATGTGATACACCGTTATCCGGCAGGATAGCAAGATATTTTGTGCAGCTATCCGCAACACAACGCAGCGCGATGAACCGCCCCGCGAGGGGCGATGGCTAAGGGGCCGGACCGATGGTGCCGCCTTCCACGAATTTTGCTTTGGTGAAGCTTTGGCGGCGGTCTGTTTCTCCTGTCGCGACCTTCTCCGCCCATTGCCAGACCTTTCTGAGGACTTGCTCGGGTTTCCATGCGAGGTGGGCTATGCTGGGGTAAGCCCAGGAGAAGGACGGGTCGTTGTCGATGCAGATCAGGGAGACATGCTCAGGCGCGAGTATTCCGCGGCGGGCGAGGTGCTGCTGGACAGCGGCGAATAGGAAGGGTTCGTCGATAATCAGAGCGGTTGGGGGGGATATGGCAAAGAGGGAATCGAGACAACTACGCAAGCCCTCCGGAGTGTCCTTCCAGTCGGGCAAGTTGTATGTCCCTGTGCGAATTCCGTTCGCTTCCAACTCAGCCAGGAAGCTGGCGCTAAATCTTCCCAGTGGTCGGATGCGCTGGCGCTCGCGTAAAAAGAGTACAATGCGTCGGTGTCCCAACGCGATGAGGCGACCCATTAAAACCTGCAGTGCCGGAACGTGATCCGGCGTGGCTCCGGCGATTGGGAGGCCGCGCATGATTCCGAATAGAGCGAAGGCCGGCACGGCCTGCCCGGCGAACCACTCCAATAGTTCCCGGGATCCGGAAACGATAATCCAAGCATCGACAGGTGTCTCATTGACCAGCTTCACAGCATCCCTCGTTTTCCCTGATATCTCGACGCTCAATATGTCATCGGCAATGTCCTCCAGCGTCCTTCGTAGCGGATCGATGTATGTGATGCCCGGATTGGGATAGGTCTGCAGGATGGCGATGCGAAATATCGGAGCGGCCAGCCCGGAATACGGCAGGACGATCTTCCTTCTGCGACCCGGTCCCTGGGATACCAGCAGGCCTTCGTTTTCAAGCAGGTTAAGCGCGGCTTCCACCGTCTTCGGGTTGATCTCCATTTCATGGGCCAATCTGTCCCTGCCCGGCATGGTTCCCGTCCAGCGTCCGCGCGAGATCCCCTCGCGCAGGTGATCGGCCAGTTGCTTGCGGACGGGGGAAAAGTTCGGGCGATCCATATTTTTTAAACCTGCCCTTTTTAGTACGGGTTTAGCAATTAAAAAAATGAAAAAATGCTAGTTAATGCCCGGTAAATGAGTAAGTAATTTTACGAACATGACAGACAACAATATCAACGAGCCGGGAACCAGCGATGTCGCAGCAGTCAAGAGGCTGGGCGAGGCGCGTGATCAGATCATCGCCGAGCTACGGAAGACGATCGTGGGAATGGAGGAGGTGATCGACGAATCGCTGATCGCCATTTTCGCACGCGGCCACGTCTTGTTGGAGGGCGTTCCGGGGCTTGCGAAGACGCTGTTGGTGAGTTCCCTTTCCAAGTGCCTGTCGCTTTCTTTCCACCGCATCCAGTTCACGCCCGACCTCATGCCATCGGACATCACCGGCTCGGATATCCTTCAGGACGACCCGGAAACCGGAAAGCGCTCATTCCAGTTCGCCAAGGGCCCGATTTTCTCCAACATCCTGCTAGCCGACGAGATCAACCGCACGCCGCCCAAGACCCAGGCGGCACTGCTTGAGGCGATGCAGGAAAAAATGGTCACGGCCGCCGGCAACGATTACGAGCTGGATCTGCCGTTCTTCGTGCTCGCCACCCAGAACCCGCTGGAGCAGGAGGGCACTTACGCGCTTCCCGAGGCGCAGTTGGACAGGTTCATGTTCAAGGTGCATGTCGCATACCCGAGCCTCGACGAGGAGGTGGAGATCATGCGCGTGGTGGGCCGGTGCAATCCCGACCCGCTCAAGCCGGTGCTTTCCAAGGAGGAGATCATCAGCCTCCAGAATCTCGTGACCCGCGTTCCGATCGCCGATCACCTGCTCCAATACACCGCCCGGTTGGTGCGCGCCACCCGCCCGGGGGATGAGACAGCCCCCGGATACATCAAGGACTGGATTTCCTGGGGAAGCGGCCCGCGCGCGTGCCTGAACCTGATGAATGCCGCGAAGGCGCGGGCGGTGCTCGCCGGGCGTTTCAATGTGGCCATCGACGACATCAAGGCGCTCGCCCTTCCTATCATGCGTCACCGCATCGGCCTGAACTTCGCGGCCATGTCCGACGGGGTGACCACGGACGATGTGATCAAGAGGCTTTTGGCGGACATCCCCGCATCCGGAGAGGTGAGTAAGAACGACAAGGTTACGGCGCATGCAAGCTAAGTATCTCGATCCTGGGATTCTCGGCTCCATCGGCTCCCTGGACGTGGTTGCGCGGCAGGTAGTTGAGGGGGTTCGCATCGGGATGCACCGCAGTCCGGCGCGGGGGATCAGCAGCGAGTTCACCGCATACCGCCAGTATGTGCCGGGGGACGAGGCGTCGGCGATCGATTGGAAAAGCTACGCCCGCTCCGACCGCTACTACGTCAAGCTCTACGAGGCCGAGACGAATTTCGTTTCCAACCTGCTGATCGACGCCAGCGGATCCATGACCTACGGCTCTGGGAAAATCACCAAGCTGGAGTATGCGAAATTCATGGCGGCGAGCCTCGCGTATCTCATCACCGACCAGGGCGACTCCGTGGGGGCGGCGGTCTTCGACGGTGAGATGCGGGCCTACATTCCGCCGAAAAGCAGCAAGAGCATCCTGAACGACATTTCCCGCGAGCTGGAGCGGACCGTTCCACAGCCGCGCACCAGGGTGGGCGCTGTGCTCAGCGGCTTCGCGCACCGGATGGCGCGGCGGGGCGTGGTGATGCTGTTTTCCGACATGCTCGACAGCACGAAGGAATTCGTGTCTGGCATCAACCATCTCCGCTTCCGGGGGCACAACGTGATCGTGTTTCACATCCTCGATCCCTTCGAGCTGGAGTTTCCGTTCAAGGGGACATCGAAATTCGTTGGGCTGGAGGACGACGGCGAGCTGGTGACCCAGCCGGACCGCCTGCGCGAAAATTATCTCAAGGAACTGGACAAGCTGATCTCCGGAATCCGGAGCTCCTGTGCGAAGGCGCAGGTCGATTATGTCCTGGTAAACACGGCGGAGCCGATCGAGCACGTGCTCTCAAGCTACCTGTTGCAGCGCACCTTGATGAACGGAAGATAAACATGCGGACACACCATACATTCACATCGTGGGGACTGGTGCTCGTCGGCATCATGTGCAGTGCTCTTGACCGGGGTAACGCGGAGATCCGCCAGGGAGACATTCCGATAGAGGTCGCCGGGTTGCGCGGGTGGGATAAATCAGCCAGGGGCTGGAAGGTGCCTCCAGACTGGGACGGGGAGTCCAGGGGGGGCGCAGTGTTCTGGGCCGGGATCGGAAACAGGCGCTTCGGATTGCTTTCAGGCGGACAACTCTACACGACGTGGCGCGCCATTGTGCCGTTGACCGAGGAAATTTATGCGGAGGGGAAAACCACGATCTATGACAACCACAGGTCGGAGCTGCTGACTCCGCCTTTCGAGGTGAAGCTCGACTATATCACCTTCCTGCTGAGCGGAGGGCGCATGCCGGGCGAGGCCTGCATCAATCTTCTTGTCGATGGCAAGGTGATGCGCACGGTCACCGGAGAAAACAATGACCTGCTGGATTGGGTGGCCTTTGATGTGAAGGATCTGCGCGGAAAAGAGGCGCGTATCCAAGTGCTGGATACCAGCATTGCCACCTTCGGTTACATCACGATCGATTGTGTCTGCCAAAGCCCCGATCCCAAGGGCGCAACCCGCATCATCGCGACGCCGCCAACAGCAACCAACCATGCGGGCGGACGGGTCGAGACGGTCGCGGGAATGCTTGATGGGATTCCCGAAATCGCCGGCGGTGAACTCAAGGTCGGAGGGCAGACGGTGGGGCTGGACAAGTTGTTGCGTTGGGAAACCGGGATCGCTGCGCCGGAGTCTATTGCCGCCAACCGGCTGGAACTGGTCAACGGCGATCTGCTCGTCGCCGAAGTCCTCGGCTTGGAGAAAGAGGAATTGCTCATCAAACACGCGGGCTTCAAGGAAATGCGGATTCCCGTCAGCGCCATCTCACAAGCCCTGTTCCAGCCCATCCCGCCGGTGAAGGCGAAGCCGGGAACGCTGATCCACTCGAATGGCAACGAGATCCCCGGGGAGCTTCTCTGGATCCGCAATGATAATATCTCCATCAAGTGCAGCCTCGGTATCGTCCCGCTGCCGAAAGCGCGGGTGCTTGCATTTGTTTTCTCCGAAAGGAAACCGGCGCAGGCCAGCGCCGACGCAGTCCTGCTCGCCGATGGCAGCACGTTGTCAGGGAAGGTTTCGCTTGTCGGGGAAAAGATCCAGCTCGCCCACGATTCGTTGGGGATGCTGGAGATCGCCGTTGGCGATGTCTCGCGAATCACCCGGAGCCCGGGAGGCGTCACGCCCTTTGCGAATCTGGAAGGCGAGCTGATCGAACGGGTCGGCCCGATCACGCCGCCGGTGCCGGTGAAGGTGAAAGGGGACGCGGGTGATGCGCTGCGGATGTTCCCACGGACGACGATGCGCTACAAGCTTCCCAAAGCAAAAGGGAGCTTGCATTTCCGTGCGAAGGTCGCGCCCATCGTCAATAGCCGCACCCCGATGACGGCGCTCGTCCGGGCGGGTGGAATGGAAAAGAGTTTCATGATTCCGCCCGATGGCGGCGGGATCGAGGTCGCCATGGATCTAGGTAAGGCGACGGAGGTCGAGATCATCGCGGACTCCTCCGGGGTGCTATCCTATCCGTGCGGGATCGAGCTGCGGAATGCATTCATCATGGGAGGTGACGCACCATGAGTTTCCTGAATTCACTGCCGCTGTGGGGTGCGCTCGCCGCGCTCGGAATGTCGGTGCCCATCCTGATCCACCTGTGGAGCCGGAACCAGAAATACGAAATCCCATGGGCGGCGATGGAGTTGCTGAAAAAGGCGGCCATCGCGCGTTCGCAAAAAATCCAGATGGAGGATTATGTGATCCTCGCTCTGCGCTGCCTCGCGCTCCTGCTGGTTGCCATCGCCCTGCTGAGGCCGCTTTTCAATTCTGCCGGCTCGGCCTCGGGCGGCGGGAACACCGGGGTGGTGATCGGGATCGACGCCTCCTACAGCATGAACCAAGGCGAGCCCGCGCGTTTCGAGAAAGCGCTCGCCAAGGCCCGCGAGATCCTCGCCACGCTGGGCGAAGGGACTCCGGTGAGTATCGTGCTGATGAGCAAGCAGCCGCAGGTGCTGTTCCGCCGCACCGGATACGATTCCGCTACCTTCTCAACCGGTCTGGCCAAAGCGGCAAAGGTTTCCCCGTATCCGTTGAACCTCGACCGCAACCTGGAACTTCTCAACGAGCTGGTCGCCGAACTGAAAACACCGACGCGCGAATGCTATATCCTCACTGACGCGCAGCTTTCCGATTGGCAGGTGCTTTCCGACCAAGGTCGCAGCAACCTCCAGAAGCTGGGTGAAGCGGCGCGGATGGTGGTGGCTCCCGTTTCCTCCTCCGGAGCGGACAACCTCGCACTGACCTCGCTCGACTACGCGGCTGGTTCCCTGCAACAGAACGGCTCGGCACGTTTCGCTGCGAAGGTGAAGAACGCCGGCAGCGGTGCTGTGGATGGTGGCACGGTCGAGTTCTTCGCGGACGGCAAGCTCAAGTCCCGGCAGGATGTCGGCCGCCTGGAGCCGGGAGAAAGCCGAGCCGTTTCGTTTTTCACCTCCTTCGAGAATGCCGGCGCGGTGGCGCTGACCGCGCGCTTGTCCAAGGACGCCTTGGCCGATGACAACGATCGCCACGCGATCGCCGGGGTCCGCGCATCGATCCGGGTGCTATGCATGGACGGGGATTTCGCGGAAAGCACGGGCGGCGAACCGCGCGGTGGCTACTACGCGATACGCGCCCTGAAGCTCAAAAATCTGGATGAGAGTTCGCCGATCAAGGTCACTCACATGGACGCGGCGGATTCATTCTTCGCGAACCTCGGGGAATATGACGTGGTCGTCATGATCAATGTCCCGGGGGTTTCCGAGGAGATGGGCAAACGCCTGCGCGAGTTCACCGATGGCGGCGGCGGCCTGATGGTTTTCCTCGGCGACAAGGTCAATGCGAAGGAATACAATGCGAACCTTGCTGGTGGAGCGAATCCCGTCCTTCCCGCGCAACTCGGCGACCTTGCTGAAAACCCGGATGCGTCGGTGGGATGGCAGATCGCCCCGCCCAAGGGTGATCATCCGGTCGCTCGCTTGGTTGGCGGGCTTCCCGCCGATCTCACGGCGGAGGCACGTTTTCAGAAGGTGTTTCGCGCGAGCCCGTCCCAGGGTGGGGAAACGATTCTCGAACTCGGCGAGGCGGGCCTGCCGTTGTTGATCGCGAATCGCAAGCGCCCGGTGCTGCTGTTCACCTCCTCGGCGGATCGAACCTGGAGCGGCCTCCCGCTGCATCCGCTTTTCATGATCCTCATGCAACAGTCCGCCACCATGCTGTCCAACCCCGCGGAGCTGGGCCAGGGTATCGTCGGCGAGACGATCACCGTTCCTCTGCCTGGTCGCATGATCGGCGATGAGGTGGAGCTAACGGATCCTATGGGCGCCACGCAACCGGTCGCGGTCACTATGGCGGGCGGAGCAACCGTCGGACTCATCACCCCTGTGTCTCCCGGGATCTATCGGGTCGGCGCGGAGCGGGGTGAGGCGGGCGTTTCCCTCGCGGCCAACGTCGATGCCGCTGAGTCAGATGTGCGCGGCGCGGATGCCGGAGCGCTCGGGAAATTCCTTGAGGGCATGCCGGTTGATGTCGTTGAGGAAGGCCTCGCCGCCGCCGCGCTCAACAGCCGCACCGGCCGGGAGCTCGGCCTCTGGCTGCTGAGCCTTGGCATCATCGCTTTCATCGCCCAAGGCCTGCTGGCAAACCATCTTTCGCTGAAGAAGCACGCCGAGGCCGGCAATGTCGCCGCCTCGCTGCAGGGACGCCGGGTCGCGGCTGCAAGACGAACCTGAGAATAAAAAATGTTAAATCGACTGTTCAACCTGGAAGAAGGCCAACGCATCATCGACATCGAGGTGTTGATGCGCGGGAGCGCCGTGCTGCTCGGCGTGTTCCTTTTTCTCGCGGCCATCTACACGATCTTTCATTACTGGTCGGTCAGGAGCGTGCCGACCAAAGGCCGCAAGATCATGGCACTCTGCCACTTGCTGGCGCTCGCGATCCTTATTGCCATCCTCGCCATGCCTGCCGCCAAGGTGCGCTACGCGAAGACGTATCGCCCGACGATGCTGGTGCTGGTCGATACCTCGCGGAGCATGGCCGTCGGCGACAAGCGGGTGACTCCCGAGGCGCTGGCCGAGGCCGCGCGCATCCTCGGCGGGCTGCCATTCGACAAGGAAGTGGCGGCGGATGCCATCCGGCAACAGCTTTCGAAATCCGGCGCTGCATCGCGGCTCGAACTGGTGAAAGCCCTTTTTGATCACCCGCAGATCGATCTGCTCCGGCGCGCCGAAAAGCGCTTTGATGTGAGGTTCTTCGGATTCGACAGCGGGCTTGCGCCGGAAGGCGGGGAGGAGGATGCGAAAGCATGGCTGGCGGGCCGCAAGGCGGACGGCGACGAATCTCGCATTGGCACCGCGATCCGCGAGGCGGTCGGGCGCTACACCGGCCTGCCGCTGGCGGGCGTCATGGTTTTCAGCGATTTCGGCTGGGTGAACGGCGAGGATCCCGTCCGCGTGGCCGCGGATATGGAGCAGCGCGGCGTTCCGCTTTTCACCGTGCCCATCGGATTGCCCGCACCCCCGGATGCGATGATCGGCGAGGTGATCGCTCCCGAGGCGGTTTTTCAGGGCGATCTCGTCACCCTGCGGGTGCGCGTCCAGTCGGCTGGTCTTGGCGGACGCGCGAGTTCGTTGAAGGTGAAAATCGACGGGGTGGAGGCGAAGAGCGAAGCGCTTTTCCTGGAAGACGGATCGCAATTCGTCGAGCTGCGCATCCAGCCGAAAGAGGCGTCGGGCACGTTGCAGCTCGACTTCGAGCTCGACGGTAGCGATGCCGATTCCAATCCGAAGAACAACGTAGCCTCCCATCGCCTGCGGATCATCGAGGAAAAGATCAAGGTGCTTTACGTCGAGGGATCGCCGCGTTGGGAGTTTCGCTACCTTCGCTGGGTGCTGATGCGCAACCCGCACCTAAGCACGCGATTTCTGATGACCCAGGGTGATCCCGAGCTGCCCAAGCTTTCTCCCCAATACATGGGTGGATTCCCAGCGGACGTCCGCAACATCTTCGAGTATGACCTCGTGATCCTCGGCGATGTTTCCTCGAAGTATTTCACGCCCGGCCAACTCGAGGTGTTGGAGAAACAGATCCGGGAGAACGGCGGCTCGCTGATCATGCTGGCCGGTTCCCAGAGCGCCCCGGCGAGCTACCGGGACACCGCCCTCGAGCGCGTCCTGCCGGTCAAAATCGGGGTAGGTAAAGCGAACGTGGTTGCGAACAGCGCCTACCCGCGCCTGCCGGTGGATGTAGCCCGCAGCTCCATCACCACGCTCGCTGATGATGCCGATGAGAACCAGCAAATCTGGGCGAGGCTGCGCCCGCTGGGCAGGCTGCCGAGCCTCGAAGGCGCAAAGCCGGGTGCAAACGTGCTGCTGAGCCTTCCCAGTGATTCGGCGGCTGCGCCGGATTACCCGGTCGTTTCCTGGCACGCATACGGCAAGGGCAAGTGCATGTTCGTCGCCTCGGATAGGCTCTGGTACCTGCGGCTTGAGGTCGGCGATGCCCACCACGCCCGCTTCTGGGGGCAGTCCATCCAGTTTCTGGCGATGTCGCGCCTGCTCGGACAGAACAAGCGGATTTCACTCCAGACGGAGCGCCCACGCTATAATCCCGGGGAGCCGATCCGCATCTATGCGAACGTGCTTTCCGATTCCTATGAGCCGGTGAAAAAGGAATCCCACACCGTGGTCATCGGACGCAGCGATGATACGGGCTCCGCTGAGCCAGTGGTGCTCGTCCCGGATCCCGCGACTCCCGGGCTGTATTTCGGAACGCACGTGGCGGGGAAGGAAGGCACGTACCTTTTGCGTGGCCAGGATGGCGAAACCGAGATCACCGGCACGGTCGGGATTTCGGTGGAGGACGATCCGCTGGAGGACAGGGACACCGCCGCGAAGCCCAAGATCGCGGAGGCCATCGCCAAGGCATCCGGCGGCAGTGTGGTTGCACCGGGTGAGCTGGCGGCACTGATCGACAAGCTTGCGGCTCCGGAGACTTCGAGGGTGGTGAGCCGTGAGATGGAGCTGTGGGACACCCCGCTCCTTTACCTCCCTCTGGTGTTTTTGCTCGGCCTTGAGTGGTATTTGAGACGGAGGGAGAATTTACTATAAGCCCATGAGTTCCGCGAACAACATGACGATCGAACAACAGCTCCGCGCGACCTGGAAGCAGGAGCGCCGTTTCTGCCACATACGCGGCATCAGCCGCTTCGTGATCTGGCTGGCGCTGCTGATCCTGCTGGGTCTGCTCATCGACTGGGGTCTGCTTTTCAAGGCCAGGATGCCCGCCGCCGCTTCCGGCGTCCTTGGCGTGGTCGGCGTGGCGACCCTTGGCTGGGTTGCATGGCGCGATTGGTTCCGCCACCTCCGTCCCTACAACGCCACCCGCGTCGCCATGGAGGTGGAAGCCAGACACCCGGAGCTGATGTCAGCCCTCGCTTCCTACACGGAGTTGGACAGCATGAGCCGCGAAAGCCAGGCATCGCCGGAGCTGCTCGGGGCGATGCGCGATTTCGCCATCAGCAAGTCGCAGCAAATCAGGTTCAGCGACATCATCGACTTCTCCCAGATCAGGAAACTCTTCGCCTACGCAGCCATCATCCTGCTGGTCGTCGGCGGATCGGGGATTCGCTGGGCTGATCACTTCGGCGCACTTTTCAAGCGTATCGCGGGGATCGACTCAAGCTATCCGATAAAGACCCGCCTTGTTTCGATCAGCGGCGACATGATTCTTCCCTTTGGGAGCTCCGCTGACATCAAGGCCACGGCCGGGGGCGTGATCCCGGACGATGCGATCCTGTATGTGAAGGCGGATGGCAGCGCTGCCGACTGGAGCGAGCTGCCCATGGATAAATTGGCCGACGGCGCCAGCTTCCGCCGCTCTCTGGAAGCGCCAGAGCAGGACATGCGCTACTTCGTGACCATGGGGGATTACCGCTCCCGGGAGTTTGTCATTTCGGTCGTTCGCGCCCCACGCGTGGTCAGTGCCGAAGTCAGCCTGGAGTTTCCCAAATACCTTGGCCGCCCGCCGGAGACGACGGATCAGCTCAATCTGGAAGTGCCGGAAGGAACCCGTATCGCGTGGCGGCTCAAGACCGACAAGCCGGTCGGGAGCCTCGCCGTGCTTCATGGCAAGAACCGCCTCGATGCGAAGATAGGCGAGGACGCCACGGATCTCACTTTCGTTCTCTCCGCCGGACAGAGTTTTCCCTACACCTTCGAGTGGACGGAGGGGGGCAGCGGCAGTGGCTTCCGGTTCAATGATGTCGAATACAGCGTCCGCGTCCTCGCGGACACCCCGCCGCGCATTGCGTTCGATGGCATACCCACGGCCGGGCTTGCGACGGTCGGCAAGCGGCTCAAGGTGAATTGGCTGGCGCAGGACGATCACGGCCTTGACAAGGTCTGGTTGGTCTATGATGTCACATCTCCCCAGGCGAGCGGGGAAGAGCAGGCCAACATCAAGAAGGGCAGGGTTCTCCTCAGTTCGCCCGAAGGCCGCCCAAGCGCGAAGGATGTCCATACCTGGGTGCTCGCCAAGGACATCCCCACGCTCTCGCAGGGCCAGCAGATCAACTATCATCTGGAGGCAACGGATCGCTGCCCGGATGAAACCGGCGAACGGATCGCTCGCTCGCCGGTGCAACAGCTTTCGGTAGTGACCCATCAGGAATACCTCGAGTGGTTCCGCCGCGAGCTGGCCACGCGCAACGACGCGGTCCAGGCGACCTTCATTTCTCAGCGCGAGGTGGCGAGGGAGATCGAAGGACTACTAACCGAACCGAAAGGAAGCAAATGATGAACAGGAAACCACAAATATTCCCTCTCATTCTCCTGTCCATGGGACTCCTCTCCTGTGCGATGGCCCAATCGCCCCTGGCTGGGACGGATCCGCTGTTGAATCTCGAAGCGCGGCAGGGCGGCGAGGCACGCAAGCTCGACAAGGTGGCCGGTGATGTCGCCTCGCTGCTGGCGGACCTGGAGTCGAACGGCTTGCTTGAGGAGGGCGGCGGCAAGAAGCTCGGAGAATTCAAGGAGGTCGTGCAAACCGTCGCCAACACCCGGCTGCCGGCCGCTGCGCAGCATTTCCGCAGCGCACGGATGGAAAAAGATTCGAGCCGCCTTCACATCGTTTCCGCCGACGAAGAGGTCAAGGCCATTGTGAAAGATCTGGGCGCCGTTCTCGCGGGAAGCTCCGCCCTTCTTGCCGGGGAAGAGCTGGTTCAGGAGCTCAAGGACATGATCAAGGTCCAGAGCGAGCTGCGCGGAAGATCCGCCGAGTGGGGCAAGGTAATGCTCACCAACCCGGAAACCGTCAAAACCGGAAAGGTGCAGTTGATACAGGATCAGACGGCGATACTCGCCCGCTACCAGAAATTCATCGCGAAACTCGGGAAATCCAGAGACGAGACGACGGACGATGCCGCCAAGTCCCGCCTGCAGCAAGCTGAGCAACTCCTCAATCCGAAGCCACCCGCGCTGAACAACAATGCTGCCCGTGCGATCCTGACCGCGGAACCCACCACCGGCGATGTGATCCAGGCCGCCATCGATCAGCTCGGTGTCCCCGATGTGATCGCCGTGGTTGGCGCGCAGGACCGGGTGATCGAGACGTTCAAGGCCGCGCTGCAGATCCTTTCCGCCGGGCAATTCGACCTCGGCGAGCTGGTGGCCGGCCTGGAGAAGTTGATCGAAAAACAGAAAGTTCTCAGGAAAGAAACCGAAGCGGAGGCGAACCTCGAAGGTCGAAAATCATTCTATGAAGCCCGGCAGGTGGAGATCCAGGATGAGGTGACGAACTATTCCTTCGAGGCTCCGGATCTCTTCGTCAGCAAGGAGGGCGAGTTTCTCGTGGAGCCGCTGATGGTTTCCCTCGGTGAGGCGGTGGCAGCCCTCAAAGAGGCGAAAAAGGAAAAAGCCCTGCCCGCGCAGGACAAGATCATCGCTCTCTTGCAATCGGTTTACGGCACGGCCACCGCTGCGGCTGAGGAAGAGGGAAAAAAACCCTTTTGGGCGGACTCGCCGGTGGTTCCGGAAGAATTATGGAAGCTCCCCAATGACGGCGAGGAGGAGGATTTGGCGAAGGTCGACAAGGACTTCCCCGAGATTTTCGAAGGCATCACCATGGCTGCCTTGATGATCCAGCCCGAAAGCGCCAAGGGGGGGCAGCCCGATGTGACGACAGCGAGGGCGGCGAACAAGTTTATCGGTCTTAAAGAGGAGGAAGATAGCAAACCAGCTTTTGTCACCGATGAGAGCCCGCCCAGTGTGGGCAGTAAGAAGTCTTCCGATGCCCCGGGAGGCGAGGGTAAGGGCGACTCCAGTGACGTTGAAAAGGATCGACTCGCACGGGACTCGATGCAGCGTCAACAACAGAAGGCCAAGGTGCAGGATTACGCGCGGCAGCTTCCGCCGGAGTTCCGCCGCCAGGTTGCGGATTATTACGAGTCGATTTCAGAATGAGAAACAGCGCAATGAGAACTTCCAGATTATCTATCATAAGTGCCGTATTCGGCCTCGGCCTCGCAACTCCATTGCTCGCGCAGGAAGCGGAGCAGCGCACTTCGGTCGCGCGCTTGACGCCGGAAGTGAAGCAGTCAATCACCCGCGGGCTGGAGGCATTCGCGGCTTCGCAGAACCCGAATGGGAGCTGGGGCGGCGTCGCCGGGACGGCTCTCGGGCTGATGTCCTTCATGCTCCAAGGGCATATCCCGGGCGAGGGCAAATACGGCGAGGCCATGAGCAAGGCCATCGGCTTCATCCTTTCTGTCGAAAAAAATGGCTATTTCCATGGCGACAACGCCAATACCCCAGGCACCAAAGCCATGTATGAGCATGGCCTGGCCCTGCTGGCGCTTTCCGAAGCCTGGGGGCAGAGCCAGGATCCGCGCATCCGCCCTGCCCTGATCCGGGCGGTGAATGTCACCCTCAACGCACAAAACTCCGAGGGCGGCTGGCGCTACAACCCGCGCCCGGCCACGGCGGACACCTCCTGTTCCGCGATGCAGATCGTGGCGCTGGCATCCGCCAGGGAATCCGGCATCGCCGTGCCGGCCAAAAACATGCAACGGGCGGTTGATTACCTTCTCGCCTGCGAAGTGAGGTCCACCGGCGGCTTTTCCTACCAAATCCTCAGCAGCGGACCCTTGGGCGGAGCCGCCTTTCCTCGCAGCGCCGCCTGCACGCTGGCCTTGATGCTTTCCGGTGAGCACAAACACCCGGCGACGCGTGCCGGGCTCGCCTATATCGGCGCCTTCCCCGATTCGATCTTCGAGGACTGGGGGTATCAGGGTTACGGGCACTACTACGCCGTTCAGGCCATGTATCAGGCCGGCGACGAGCAGTTCAATAAATGGTATCCCAAGATTGCCGCAGCCCTCCTCGCAAAGCAGACCAAGAACGGCGACTGGGGTGGCCCGGTCGATACCGGCTTTGCCATCCTGATCTTGGGTGTTCCCTACCGCTACCTTCCAATTTATCAAAAATGATGAAATACTTTACCATCATCCTTGTTCTCTGTTCTCATCTGGCACAGGCACAAATTCCGCAGGAAGCGGAGCAGCGCACTTCGGTCGCGCGCTTGTCGGCGGAAGTGAAGCAGTCAATCACCCGCGGGCTGGAGGCATTCGCGGCTTCGCAGAACCCGAATGGGAGCTGGGGCAATGGCAACCGCAGCGGCGGGACGGCTCTCGGGCTGATGTCCTTCATGCTCCAAGGGCATATCCCGGGCGAGGGCAAATACGGCGAGGCCATGAGCAAGGCCATCGACTTCCTCATTTCTGTCGAAAAAGATGGCTATTTCCATGACGCCAGCGATCGCGGCATGTATGAGCATGGCCTGGCCGTGCTGGCGCTTTCCGAAGCCTGGGGGCAGAGCCAGGATCCGCGCATCCGCCCTGCCCTGATCCGGGCGGTGAATGTCACCCTCAACGCACAAAACTCCGAGGGCGGCTGGCGCTACGGCCCGCGCCCGGACTCGGCGGACACCTCCTGTTCCGCGATGCAGATCGTGGCGCTGGCATCCGCCAGGGAATCCGGCATCGCCGTGCCGGCCAAAAACATGCAACGGGCGGTTGATTACCTTGTCGCCAACGAAGTGAGGTCCACCGGCGGCTTTTCCTACCAACTCCTCAGCGGCGCACCCATGGGCGGAGCCGCCTTTGCTCGCACCGCCGCCTGCACGCTGGCCTTGATGCTTTCCGGTGAGCACAAACACCCGGCGACGCGTGCCGGGGTCGCCTATATCGGCGCCTCCCCCGATTCGATCTTCCAGGCGGGGCATTACACCGAGTATTACGGGCACTACTACGCCGTTCAGGCCATGTATCAGGCCGGCGACGAGCAGTTCAATAAATGGTATCCCAAGATTGCCGCAGCCCTCCTCGCAAAGCAGGGCAAGAACGGCGACTGGGGTAATCCGGTCGATACCGGCTTTGCCATCCTGATCTTGGGTGTGCCCTACCGCTACCTTCCAATTTATCAAAAATGATGAAATACTTTACCATCATCCTTGTTCTCTGTTCTCATGTGGCACAGGCACAAATTCCGCGGTTCCCGGAGCCCGTGCCTTCCGCCGCCGCGCAGATGTTCGAGCAGCTTGCGACGGGCGACTGGAGTAACTGGATCCCGAAGGCGGAAGCGCTCGATTACCTGTCCCGCTATGACGTGCCCGGCGCGGCGGCGCCGGTGAAAGCCATCTTGGAAGACACGAATCCGAACAACTGCTGGCTTCGTGGTCGTGCGTTGGTCGCCTTGGCACGGATCGATGCCGCCAATGCCGGTGCGCTCGTGAAGGTTTATTCCAAAGACCCCCACCCGGAAGTGCGCGCGGCGGCGGCGGAAGTTTGCGCCGAGCTGCCAAAAGGTTTGGCGGAGCCCATCATCCAGGGGATGCTGGAGGACAAGACCCCGCTGGTGCACTTTCATGTGCTCGCGGCCCTGGCGCGTCATCAAGGTGAAGCTGCCTGGACGCTTGTCGCGCCGGCAATGTCTGCGATCCCCGACAACTGCATCGAGCCAGCGGCCCGGGCTCTCGGCTGGATCGGCACCGAGGCGGCCCGCACACGACTGCTGGGACTCGCCCAACAGGGCGAGTCCCTTCCACTTGTCTTGCGGGGGCTCGAGGGGATTACGGCTCCTTCACTGGCACCGCTCTACCTGAAATTCATCACCCTTTCCGGCGATAAGGCTCCTCTCGCGGACATGTGGCAGGCGCTCCACCGAATGGAACGCAGTGCCGTCATCGCCGCTTGCCGGGAGGCGCTGGTTTCAGGGGATGAGAAACAAGTGCAGACCGTCGCACGTCTCATGGCTAGCTATCTCAAGGAACCTGAACTGGGAGAGAGCTTGCAGGCTGCCATGGAAAAATCGAAGGATCGAACCACCCTGCTACTGGGCCTATCCGCGTTGAGCTGTGTCGAAGCGAATCGCTTCCGTGCTCTCTTTGTCACCAACCTTGCCCACGCGGATGCCCAGATCAGGATATCCTCGATCCGTTGCCTGGCACAATGCAAGGATGTCAATTTGTATGATATCCTGGGCAAGGTGATGACCGATCCCGAACCGGCGGTTCGAATCCCGGCTCTCGAGGTATTGCGGAACGCCCCCGCCGAACAGATGCCCAGCGAACGGGTCGTAGGGTATTTCACTCCCAGCCTGCTTTCGCCTGACACGGCGACCCGGCAAGCGGCCATCGCCGCCGTTTCCCCAAGAATCGACCCCAAAAACGGCGCAGAAGGTCTTGCCGT
>JBILAN010000110.1:0-6546 GCA_044354135.1 Luteolibacter sp. | reverse complement strand
TTTTCGTTGAATTTTTTCCACTCCGAACCACCACGGGCAATCATCGCCTGAGATTCGTAATAGAGCGAATATAGGTTCGAGTCCTTGCCTGCGTAATCGAACTTTGAAAACTCCAGGACGTGCTTGGCGCCTTTGCGGATCGCTGATTCGTGCTTTTTATTCGACATCTGCAGACTGAGAACACCCGCCCCAGTTAACTTCGCATAAGTCTCACCGCTCGGTTTTCCCGTATAACCAAATCCACCGTTATCGCCTTGCAGGTTTTCCACATACTCAATCGCTTTCGACTGCGCGCTTTTCAATCCTCTGATTTCAAGACCCGTATACGATGCCGCTTTCAGCGCCTGAATATGCCACGCGGCTATCGATAAATCACCACCACGATTTCCTTGCTTGTCATAAGCATAATCCCAACCGCCGCTTTTCTCATGTTGATTCTCAATGATGACATTCACGGATTTTTCAGTCACCTCGCTTAAGTTCGGTATGTTGATATGCAACTGCTTACAAAAGGTCATCGCCTCACATAACGCGTAAGTAGCGATCGCGTGTTCGTAAGGCCAATGTTTATCCGCAGTATTATTAACAAGTTTGCCATCGTTCTTCATACCGATGTCCACCAAGTAAATGATGGCCCGCGAGCAAGAATCACCATATTTCTGTGAAATCGGGGTTTCGCATCTTCCCAAATAAGCCAGAATACCAAATCCAGTCATCGCAGACACATATTTGTTAGACCACGATCCATCTGCTTTTTGGGTTACTTTCAACCACTCCAACCCGCGTTCAACAACATCCTCAGATTCAACTTTCCCACCCATCTCTTTGAGCCGAGCCAATCTATCCTCCTTGGAGCAACGTTTTGATCTAGGACCTTGGATCTTATCAAACAGATCCTTACCCGGGCCATTTGTCCCGAAATCCTCATAACCATCCCCCGTAAATCCAACATCAGACATAGCAAAACCAACATTATTAACCGCAACCGTATCCACTTCAGGAATGGAAATGGAACTTATCGCATTGACCGAGATGCTCTTTGCCATCTTGGCAGCACCTGCTGGCGCTTTTGGTTTTGATATAACTGATTTCGGAACATCAGGAGGATCGATGATTGGTATGTCTTTTGATACCGTTTCATACTCACAAGTGATATCAGGACGCTGTGGCTCTTGAATGACATTCAAAGCAATAAGCCCGAAAACCACCAAGATCAGGGCAATAAATAACCCAGAAAAAAGTAACGATAAGATCGTCGAGTTCCTGCGCTGAGCGTTCATTTTATCTTCCGCTTCTTTACTAAGTTTAATGTGTATACTCATGATGTTAGGTTCTTTGTTAGAGCAGGTATAATCACCCACCTATTCAGCGAACGCATCAAGATCACTTCTTCTTAGGAAATTATATTTAATAAAAAATGCACAGGAGATGGCTCCTGTGCATAAATTTAGACTGTTTCTAGCAGCTATTTACTTGGCTACTTCTTCGGTTTTTTTCTTATAGGTGCTTTGCACATAGACTTCGCGCAACTCTTTCATACCGATTTCACAAGGACTCTGCGCCATAAGGTCGGCTCCTTTGTTATTTTTCGGGAAAGCGATGACTTCACGAATGCTGTCTTCACCAGAAACTAACATCGCGATACGATCCAAGCCGAGCGCCAAGCCACCATGTGGCGGAGCACCGAAACGGAACGCATCTAAGATGTGAGCGAATTTGATTTGTTGTTCTTCAGGTGTAACGCCCAAGACTTCGAACATCTTAGATTGAAGTTCTTTCTCGTGAATCCGGATCGATCCCCCGCCGAGCTCATAGCCGTTGAGGACGACGTCATAGGCCACGGCACGGACATTGGCGTAGTCGCCTTTTTCAAGTAACTCGATATCATCCGGATGCGGACGAGTGAACGGATGATGTACCGCGGCCCAATGACCAGATTCTTCATCATGCGCAAGCAGCGGGAAATCCACCACCCAAAGGAAGTTGAATGCGGTGCTGTCTTTGAGTAGTTCCATCATCACCGCGCATTCGCTGCGAACCCGACCAAGGATCGTGCTGACGCTATCCCGCGAACCCGCAGCAAAGAACACGATATCGCCTTCTTCAAGATTCATTTTCGCGGTAACTGCCTCTTTCTCAGCATCGGAGAAAATCTTCCAAAGCGGGCTCTTGTATTCGCCGTTTTCCAATTTTATGAACGCGAGGTTCTTCACTGGAAGCCCGGCCTGCACCGCAATCTCGTTCAAGCGGTTCATCTGGCCTGTCGTGATCCCTGCAAAACCTTTGGCATTGATCGCGCGAACCACACCGCCGGCATCCAACACACCACGGAAAATTTTGAATTCGGTCGCCGCGAAAACATCCGCGAGATCGGTGATCTTGATATCAAAGCGAGTATCAGGCTTATCGGAACCATAAATATCCATCGCATCGAGATAGGTCATGCGTGGAAATTCCTCAGGAAGATCGATATCGAGCCCCGCTTTGAACATTGCACCCAGCAAGCCTTGCACGGTCTTGATGATGTCTTCCTGTCCCACAAAACTCATCTCAAGATCGATCTGTGTGAACTCCGGCTGACGATCCGCACGCAAATCCTCATCACGGAAACAACGGGCGATTTGGAAATATTTTTCCACACCGGCCACCATCAGCAATTGCTTGTATTGCTGCGGCGCTTGCGGAAGTGCATAGAATTTTCCGGGATTCAAACGGGATGGTACGAGGAAATCGCGCGCACCTTCTGGAGTTGGATTGGAAAGGATTGGCGTCTCGATTTCATAGAATCCTGTGTCATCGAGGAAACGGCGTGCCGCGGAAGTGATCTTGCTGCGCTGACGGATGTTCTTGTTCATCCGCGGGCGGCGCAGATCGAGATAACGGTATTTCATCCGGATATCTTCGTTGGAAAGTTCCTTATCGAGTTGGAAAGGAAGGACATCGGATTTATTGACGATCTTCAGCTCGCTGGCGACGACCTCGATGGTTCCAGTCGCCATCTTATCGTTGTCTGCTCCTTCAAGACGTTTGCAAACCTTGCCTTTCACTTGCACCACATCTTCTTCACGCAGGCTGTGAGAAAGCTGGGCAACCTCAGCGCCTTCTTCCGGACGGAACACGCATTGGGTCAAGCCCTCGCGATCGCGCAAATCGATGAAAATCACTCCACCATGATCGCGGGCTGAATTCACCCATCCGATCAATGTGACTTCTTTTCCTAAATCACTTTCTCTCAACTCATTGCAATGATGACTACGCATATTCTTAAACTCTAATGATTAAATTTTTTGTTAGGCGAGCAACGGTCCATCCGGCTCGGTTAAACGTTGTTTGATCCAGCTAACCAATTCCGATGCCTGGCAATTTTCTTCCTGCCTACTAGCGAGGTTTTTGATTTTCACCGATGGAAATTCAGCATCGATGATTACCGCGTAACGCGCACCGCATTTTTCCGCTGCTTGAAATTGTTTACCAACCTTCACAGCAGTAAGTGGCAGATCGACAGAAATTCCAGCACGACGTAAGGCCGAAACCAATGAAAGCGCCTCGCCACGCACGGTTTCGTCAGGAATGACCATATAAACTTCGCAACCCGCTGCATTACGCTTTAACCAAACTTCCATCTGCATCGCCGCATGCGTGGTTTCTTCGATGAGGTTGCGGATCACATAATCCCCCATCGCAAATCCCGTTGCTGGCATGTCCACAGCGCCATCGGAAATGGTTTTTACCAACGTATCATACCGACCCCCGCCTGCAACCGCGCGCATGGATTTCTTGGAGTCAAAAATTTCAAAGACCACGCCAGTATAATAAGCCAAGCCACGCACGATCGATAAATCCAGTTCAACAAAAGCACCGAAGCCACGTGCTTTGAGATCGGTGAGAATTTCTTGAAAGGATCCCTCGGCATCTTGGGGATTTGCCACGAAGTATTTCACCTCTTCCAAGGTCGCACCAAACTTCGCGAGCTTCTCGGTCAGCACCTCAGGTTTTTCGCGCTCCAGTTTATCAACCAAGTTGAGGAAATCCGGCATCGCTTCATCGCTCACACCGCGCGCTTGCGCGAATTTCACCCAGGCATTCCGATCCGAAATCCGAACCACAAAATCCCCTTCCACAAAACCAAACGACAGCATGGTCTCGACAGCCAGAGCGATCAATTCTGCATCCGCTCCCGGACCGGCTTCGCCGAGAATATCGACGTTGAACTGATGAAACTCGCGTCCCCTGCCCTTTTGCGGTTTTTCGTAGCGAAAGCATTGACCGATCTCGAACCATTTGAGCGGCTTCGGATACTGACGCTGCTCCGCCGCAGCGATACGTGCCAAGGAGGCGGTTACCTCAGGACGCAGGGTCACATCCCGCCCGCCCTGATCCTCAAAACGAAACAACTGCGAGGAAAGCTCGCCGCCGGATTTTTTCAGATACAATCCGGTGTCTTCCAAAATCGGCGTTTCATACTCCACATATCCGCAGCGACGGGCGACCTGACGCCAGGTCTCAAACAAATAATTACGGACCGCACATTCACGAGGAGTGAAGTCACGGAAACCGGGAAGTGCTTGAAATGTTAAACCTGCCATTGCGGGGGGGCGACAATGCACAGCCCTCATGACATATCAAGCCTTTACGT
Source organism: Luteolibacter sp. (assembly GCA_044354135.1). GTDB lineage: Bacteria > Verrucomicrobiota > Verrucomicrobiia > Verrucomicrobiales > Akkermansiaceae > Luteolibacter. The sequence continues at coordinate 1,910 of JBILAN010000110.1, read as the reverse complement.
GGTTGGTTTTCGTGAAACTATTTCAACTACAGACATTTGGAAACATTCCCTCGTGTCATCTCTAGGATGCGAATGGATTGATCACCTTGACCCCCGTATTTTTGAAATCTGCAACATTACGGGTCACCATCGTCAACTTGTGGCGATGGGCGGTGGCAGCGAGTTGACTGTCGAGAGAAGGAACAGCTGTGCCCTTTTTATCCCAGACTGCCATCAATTGACCCCAAACATGAGCTGTGCTGGTGTTAAAGCTTAGGATACGGCCTTCCATACGTTTGCAAAGAGCACCAAACCAAGCTTGCAAAGCTTTCTTACGCTTTCCTGCCGGTAGTCCTTCGATGCCACGGCGTATTTCGCCAATACTGATGGTGCTCAGATAAAGTTCCGTCTCGTGTTCACGTAACCACGTTACGACTTGCTCATTTGGTTTTGCCTTCGCCAGTTCGCTGAAGACATTTGTATCTACGAGGTAGCTCACAGCGAAATAGATCTGGTGGAGTCTTTAGCTCTTGGCGGAATCTCCAGCGGATAAGGACAAGCGAGAAGATGATCCACCAAACCGTGATTTGGGGGACGGTTGATGCGGCGCAGAGTGATAGTGTCTTCATCATCAATGAAAACCTCAAAATCCTGCCCTGGTTCGAGATGCATTTGCTCCCGAATAGCGCTAGGCAGAACAATCTGACCTTTTTGTGAAAGAATCGTAGTCAAAGTATGAAAATCTTACCTTACGAAATTTGATACCGCAACTTCCTTTTTGAAATCATTTCCTCACAGTATCCACACATCTCAGCAGCATACCGAAAAAAAAATCACATTCACCCAAAAAAACCTTGCATCCAACCAACGCCTCAGCTTTCTTTCCGCCCGCACCGCGACCAACGACCCGTTCGTCTATCGGTTAGGACTCCAGGTTTTCATCCTGGCAAGAAGGGTTCGACTCCCTTACGGGTCGCCATTTTCATGGATATAAGCCTCCGCTCAGAGCACAGCTCCCCGGAGGCTTTTTCATTCCCATTAACTCTCTCCATTCGTGACTCCCAACCAAAAAGTCGCCGCTATATCGGTCAGAAAAGGCCCCGGCTCCATTGCCGCGCTGACCTGCTATGACTTTCCCATGGCGCGCCTGCTCGACCAAGCTGGAACAGACATCCTTCTTGTCGGCGACTCTTTAGGCATGGTGGTCCTCGGTTTTCCTGACACCACCCATGTCACTCTGGCGCATATGCTTCACCATATCGAAGCCGTTGCCCGCGCCAAACCCGCCGCTCTCATCATCGGAGATTTACCCATCCATACCTACGACAACCCCGAACAAGCCCTTGAAACCGCCAAAGCCCTCGTCGCGGCTGGGGCCGATGCCGTGAAACTCGAAGGCGGCGTCCGCCAAGCGGAAAAAGTCCGCGCCATCACACAAGCCGGCATTCCTGTCTGCGGCCACCTCGGCATGCTTCCACAACGGGTTCTTGAAGAAGGCGGCTACCACAAAAAAGGCAAAACCCCCGAACAAACCCAAGCCATCCTCGATGGTGCACATGCCCTCATCAGTGCAGGTGTATTCGCCATCATCCTCGAATCCGTCACGCCAGTTGCCGCAAAAATCATCACCCAATCCATTTCAGTCCCAACAATAGGCATCGGTTGCGGAGAGTCGACTTGCGACGGTGAAATCGCCGTCATCACCGATCTCCTCGGATCTTTCCCCTGGTTCGTCCCACCCTTCGCCAAATCCGAAGCCAACCTCTCAATCTCCATCTTGGACGCAGCCGCAAAATACATCGCTCGCGTACGCTCGCAGAGTTAAGGGATATGAGAAATTAGAGATAGGAAATTAGGTCGCGTTCCGCACTCTTCCTTGAAATTTGAAACTAGAAATTTGAAACTTAGTGCTCCTTTACGTCCACATCCCC
>JBILAN010000109.1:0-6564 GCA_044354135.1 Luteolibacter sp. | reverse complement strand
TCTTGTGCAAAGAATTAAACTCTAAAAATTAATATCTAAACCACGGAGTGCACAGAATTCACGGAATGGGAGCTACCGCGCTTTGATTTGACTAAACATTTATAACAGAATTCTTCATTCCGTGTACTCCGTGCATTCCGTGGTAAAAAATGCCCGACTAACCCTTGATCTCCAACCTCAGAAGGTTAAGCGCCGACTGCGAGACTGCCTGTTTGAAATCCTTGCGGTTTCTCGGATGAAACACTTTGAGCGTTTGAGTATTCCCACCTCGCACAGCCAAGCCCAACCAAGCGGTGCCGACGGGTTTTTCTTCGGTTCCACCGGTAGGTCCAGCAATACCTGTCACTGAGAGCGCGTAGTCAGCTCCGCTTTCTTTCAGCGCACCATCCGCCATCGCGCGTGCGACTTCTTCTGAAACGGCTCCGTGTTTTTCTAACATTTTAGCAGAAACATGAAGCTGATTCATTTTAGCTTCGTTAGCATAGGTCACCCAGCCATGAGTGAAAACTTCCGAGCAACTCGGAACATTGGTGAGACGATTCGCAATCAAGCCACCTGTGCAGCTTTCAGCTGTGGCGAGTTTCTTGGATTTTTTACGTAGCAACCGAATCACGGTTGCCTCCAAAGACGACCCATCATCGCTAACCAAACATTCAGAAAATTTATCGAGCACCAACTCGCGAGCAGCTGAAATGACTTGATCATTGCCTATCAATCGTAGATCCACCTCACCCATCCTCGCACAGTAACCATACTCTAGCCCAGGAATCGCAGCTAACTTATCATCGATCCCATGATGAAAATCACTCTCACCTATCCCGGTGAATTTCAACTCGCAAACCGATGCCACATCGCTGCACCCAGACAACGAACGCAAGCGGGGTGCAACCTCATTATAAAACATGGGATAAAGCTCACGAGGAGGTCCGGGCAGCAGGAAAATCGCACAGTTGGAGAGTCGATTGATGCGAGGCGGTAAATACAATCCCGGTGCTGTGCCATTGGGATTGGGTAAAACATCCGCACCAGTCGGCACCAATGCCTGTTTCAAATTCGCAGCCACCATCGGCTTGTTCCGAATCGCAAAAAACGCCTCCAAAGTCCGCAGTGCCTGCTCATCTTGATGGAGCTCCAAGCCCAATGCTTCTGCAACGATCTCTCGAGTCAGATCGTCACTGGTCGGCCCCAAGCCACCTGTGATCAAAAGCGCGTCACTGCGCACCACCATTTCATTGAACGCATCACGAATCGCCTCTCCATCAGGAACGGTCGATTGCCGAACGACCCGTAAGCCCATGTTGAAAAGCTGCTGCCCAAACCAACTTCCGTGGGTGTTTAACGTGTTACCCAGGAGCAACTCCGTGCCTGTATTCAGAATTTCAATGTGCATGATTCAGATCTATCGCACCGAAACATCATTCCCACAAATAGGATTGTTTGGAAGAAATGGTTTGCCCATCAATGATCAAACTGACTTTCCAGGTCATCACGCGTCCGTTATCAAAATAGTTGTCTCCAGTCACCATGAACTCCTCCTTGCCGGAGTTGGCACCCGTATCAAGCCGGCGTTTCATGGTCTTGATCAAACTACCTGACTTTGCTTGCTGATATTCAAATAAGACTTCCTTCTTCGCTCCTGCATCAGCTTGCCACAAAATAGTGTAATACTGACCCAACTTCTGACGCCGTTCTTCCATGCTAACGGCACCATGAAAACGACGAATTCTTTCATGACGCAGCATCGGATCATCTTCTCTATCCATACCCTGATCACGAACTGTCTGCTGTTTCACAACCAAGGGATCGGTTGTCTTAGCACAACCAATGGTCAACACACTCAGAATAGCAAAAGATAAAATTTTCATAAGTTAGAGATTTGTATTCACTCGGAAATCCTTGCTTGAAGGCGTGAAAGCACTTCGCGGTATGCGTCCATAACGTTTCCTAGATCCCGACGGAAACGGTCCTTGTCCATTTTCTCACCGGTTTTCAAATCCCACAAACGGCAGCCATCTGGGCTGATTTCATCTGCAAGAACGATCTTGGTTGGATCGCTCACTAAGCGGCCGAACTCCAATTTAAAATCAACCAAACGCAAACCCGCATCCGCGAAGAGCGCGATCAGAATCTCGTTCACTTTGAGTGCAGATTTCCGCAAGTGAGCCATGTCCTCCACACTCGCAAGACCCATCTCGCGAATGTAATCGTCATTGATCAACGGATCACCAAGCTCATCACTCTTGTAGGAGAACTCGATGATGGGCTGGGAGAAATCCTTACCTTCCGGCATGCCTGTGCGTTTGGAAAAACTTCCAGCAGAAACGTTGCGCACAATGACCTCAACCATCAAAATCTGAACCTTGCGAACCTCAACGTTGGTATCATCGATCTTGCGAACGAAATGCGTCGGCACACCAACTTTTTCCAAATACTGATAAATCAAAGTGCTGATCGAATTGTTCAAACGACCCTTGTCTTCGAAGCTCGCCTTCTTCTCGCCGTTGAAAGCGGTTGCATCATTCTTAAATTCCATCCGCAATGTGTGCGGATCTTCGGTCGTCCATAGGCGCTTGGCCTTGCCCTCGTAAATTGGCTGCATGTCCTGTGGTAGATTTTCCAGCCTATGCGGTCAAGCCTCCTCGAAAGAACTTTATAGAACCCTCCAAAATCAGCCATTTCCACGCATATTTCTCGGGCTAACTTCAAAAATCCCATCAACCCAAGTCCACTTCGGATTCTTGTCGTTTCCCTTCTCCCAGTTTCCTCATCCCATTCACCGCATACAGGGCAATCGCGAACCAGATCAACCCGAAGGACATCAGCCGCATGGTCGTCATGGGCTCTCCATAGATTTTCCAGCCGATGAAAAACTGCATGGTCGGCCCGATGAATTGCAGCATGCCCAGTGTGCTCAGGCGTATGTTCCGACTCGCGAACGCGAACGCCAGAAGCGGGATCGCTGTAATCACTCCGCTTCCTGCCAGTAACAAGCCATTTGTCCAGTTCCAGCCGAATGCATCCACCAGACTCGAATGCTGCCATAACAACCAACCCAAAGCCACTGGTACCAGCAGACTCGTTTCCACCGTCAATCCATCCAACGCACCTAAGGAAGATCGTTTTCTAACAACTCCATACAATGAAAAACTCAAACCCAACGCCAACGCCACCCAAGGAAAATGCCCAACTGCAGGGAATTGCAACATGACCCCGGCGAACGCTGTGACAATCGCCACCATCTGCAACCGATTCTGCCTCTCACCGAACCATAACGCCCCGAACAACATGTTGAAAAACGGATTGATGTAATAGCCAAGAGCGCCTTCGATCATCCGCTCATTGATCGTCGCCCATACATACAAAACCCAGTTTCCAGCTATCAACAAACCAGAGATCAAATGCCATGAAAGGGTCCTGAAATCCGCATGAATCCCAACCTTCCTCCACCACAACATGGGCCACAACATCAAGCACGTCCAACACGTCCTTTGCGCCACAATGCTCATCGCCGGAAACGATTCCAAATACTTCCAATAGATCGGCAGCACTCCCCACAATCCGAACGCCACCACTCCCGCCATGATCCCTCGTGCATTTCCCGTCACGCGAGATTCATAAGCGCGATAGCGAACGTGTGCAATGCTGGGACATGAAGAAATTTTTAAACACGAATGGCACGAATAAGGGTTTGATGCCCAGTTATACTGGTTTTCCCTTATCTAAATATTCGAGAAATTCGTGAAATTCGTGATTAAAACACCTCTAGTATAGATCTGCGAATTTCAGATTGATGTTTCCCCGTCCAAAACCAAAACTCTCTGCGTGTCCGAACAACGTCTCAGCATTCCTCAATACGCCATGGCTCTGGCCCATGTCGCCAGCCTCCGTTCCGAGGATCCCTATCGAAAAGTGGGGGCAGCCGCTCTTGACCATGACAACCGCGTGATCGCGACCGCCTACAACGGCTTAGCTCCTGGCTTCAATGCACCGAAAGATTTCTGGATCGATCGAGAAGGTCGGCAAAAATTCATGCTACATGCCGAGATCAACCTTTGTTCTCTTTTCAAACGCGGAGAGGCAAAAATAGTCGCTACCACAACCATGCCCTGCACGGCCTGCATGCAAACCCTCTGCGCCTACGGCATCAAGGAAATCTATTACCAGGAAATCTACCACGCATCGGATGCCCCGGAAATCGCCAAGCTCTACAACATCAAGTTAGAACAAATCACCGAATTCCCGATGTCTTCAGGAGATTGAAAACCTAATTCAAGCCGAACATTGATTCGGGCTTCTTCTAAAAAGAGGAGATGATATAGATAGCGTTTAACCACGAATTTCACGAATGACACGAATTAGGAAATGACGAATCGTGATACTGGATTTTCTATTTCCTAAATATTCGTGAAATTCGTGGTTTAAAGTCCCCCAATCTCCCTCTCTCCGTCTCTCCGTCTCTCCTCCTCTCCTCCTCACTCCCCCTTTGCGAATTTAACCCGCGCCTTCACGGGAAAATGATCCGATAGATAAGGTTCTCCGCTTTTCACGATCTTCGACTCCATAACCTTTGCCTGTTTTGAAACGAAAATGTGATCCACCTTCCACTGACGGTTCACATCGTTCATCCAAAAATGCAAGGTTCCGCGTTTCTTCTCACTCGCATTCAAGACGTTAAACGTTTCTTTCAATCCATCAAATCCAAGGCTTGGCTGACTCGTCGAAAGATACCTTACGGCTGTATTGCTCTCGGTCGCATTGAAATCCCCCATCACCACCACTGGATCGTTATCTGGATTCATTTTCTCAAGTTTGCTAACGATCAATCTCACCCCTTTGTCACGCGACTCCTGATTCATGTGGTCAAAATGCGTGTTTACCACCCATAACGCCTGACCGCTGGATCGATCTAACAAACGCACCCAAGTCGCCATACGAGGAAACGTATTACCCCATTTTTTTGATCCGGCTTTGTATGGCGTATCAGAAAGCCAGATCGTTCCGCAATTTTTTGAGTCTGCCTGAAATCGAACTTTGTTATAAAAGATCCCCGTATATTCTCCGCTCTTTTTTCCGTCATTCCTTCCTACCCCTTCGAAATCAAAATTCGGCATGGACGCCCATAAATCCGCCACTTGTCCATGCAGCCCTTCTTGGATGGCTAAAATCTCCACATTTTCTCTATGCAGCATTCCAACAATTCCCACCACACGATTGCGCCATGCGCGTTTACCAGTTTCCTGGTTGTTCTCATAACGAAGATTGAACGTCATCAACCCGATTTCCATCGATCCATCCAAACTCACAGCGACCGCTTTGGGAGTTTCCTTTTGCTTCTTCTCACAACCGATCAGTAAGCACAGAAGGATAAGTAAAATTGCGATACTGAATCCATTTATCGAATACTTAAAACTCATTGGAAAATTCGGAAATATACGATTAGTCAGAAACAACTTTTAGTAAGCTATCCCGAAAAATTTATACTAGACTAATTCAAATGTGCTAATTTGACACTTCTTGGATAACGAAGCCCTCATTCTTAAGTTTCTGAACTTCCTTAAGTTCATTTTTTTTCTCGATTTGATAACCAATCGCCCCACCCACAAGAGAACCAGTAGCACTGCCACCAACGATCACGACCTGCTTAGTCTTCGGATGTACCATAGTATATGAAGTCGTGGAGCATCCCGATACTAACAGAAGGAGCGGAAGAGTTATGTATTGGATGGTTTTCATGTTTAATTTAAATTCGTAAACTACTAATCTTGAAAATGTAAAAATGGACCGGCTGAAAATCCATGTTGGTTTTCCAGCCGCTTCCACGACAGATGGCTTGCCAGTCGTAGCTTTGGCGAAGGCTGGAGCCGGCTAACGGATTGAGGATCTCTTCGCGATCCTCCATGCCATAATGCCAGTGTTCACCGGATAAGGATAATTTCTTGCTTACGCAAGATCCTGCATTCAAACCTACGGTTCTCATCCTATATTGGCTCATTAAAATGGAGCCGGCTAACGGATTGAGGATCTCTTCGCGATCCTCCATGCCATAATGCCAGTGTTCACCGGATAAGGATAATTTCTTGCTTACGCAAGATCCTGCATTCAAACCTACGGTTCTCATCCTATATTGGCTCATTAAAATGGAGCCGGCTAACGGATTCGAACCGTTGACCTACTGATTACAAATCAGTTGCTCTACCAACTGAGCTAAGCCGGCGATCGCTGTGCGATGCGTCAGCGGTTTAACTGCCTTCCCGCGCAAAGGCAACGGGAATTTTCAATTTCACAGCTTACCTGTCCCAGGTAGGAAGCGATAGTAAACCTCTAGCATCAGGATATTGAGGCAAGTCCGGTAATGGGGATCGGCATAGGCGGATCCAGAACCTGGCAATTTCCAGCTACCATCAGGGTTCTGAGAGTTGATGAGTTGCTCAGAAAAGTTTTCGTTGAATTTTTTCCACTCCGAACCACCACGGGCAATCATCGCCTGAGATTCGTAATAGAGCGAATATAGGTTCGAGTCCTTGCCTGCGTAATCGAACTTTGAAAACTCCAGGACGTGCTTGG
>JBILAN010000108.1:0-6588 GCA_044354135.1 Luteolibacter sp. | reverse complement strand
TCTTCGGAGAAACACAATCCAGCTAAAGGCGGTAATAAGGAGGCTAAGGAGGCTAAGGAGGCTAAGGAGGCTAAGGAGGCTAAGGAGGCTAAGGAGGCTAAGGAGGCCAAGAAAGCTAAGGAAGCAAAACAAGCTAAACAGGAGAGAGAAGCTAAGCAAGCTAAGCAGGCTAAGCAAGCTAAGCAGGCTAGGGAGGCTAGGGAGGCTAGGGAGGCTAAAAACGATAAAAACCACAAGGATCACAAAAATCAGGACCATGGAAATGGTGCGAGGAATGATGATAAATCAGAGCCTTGGCGTGCGCATCGCTTTGAAGATAAAGAACGAAAAGTTTTACTGGAATACTTCAAAGGATTTGAATCTCAGCCGAAAGGATTGCCTCCTGGATTGGCAAAAAAAGTAAAGAATGGAAAACCATTGCCACCCGGTTGGCAGAAGAAAGTGACCGAGGGGTATATCATTGATGATGATTCGTTGGGTTTCTTCTATTTGTTAGAAGATTCGATGTTTCCAGGTCTTAAGCCCAAACCTGATACAAGAATGTATTTGTATGGAGATCGAGTCGTTCGCGTCTATGAGCCAAAACGTCAAGTGATCGATGTTTTTCCGATTCCGACTATCAAAGTGGAGTGAATTTTATTCCTTGGACATTCCGGGGGGAAGTTGATTTCCCTTGGAAGGTTTGATGGTCGGTTCTGCTGGGGTGGTAGCTGTATCTGGAGTAGTCGAATGAGTTTTCGGGGTGGCAGGAGCTGGGGCTGGCTCTGGGAGCGGTTGAGCTACGCCGTCTGGCACAGCAGTTGATGCTATATTCACACCTGCATTGAGTTGGTTTGAGTGTTTCGATAGAATATCTGAAATCATTTTTTCAATGTGCTCTTTGGGCGCGGCACCAGAAAATTTATCAACTAGTATGCCGTTCACAAAAAAACGGACATCCGGAATCCCGCTTACACCATATTGCCCAGCAAGTTGTTGGTGTTGATCGACATCGATCACTTTGAGTTTAACTTTAGAAGATTTTTCCTCAGCAATCTTGTAGAGAACGGGTTTGAGTTTTTGGCATGGAGGACACCAAGTCGCTGAGAAATCGACGATATTGATTGTGCCAGGGCTGGCGATGAATTTGTCAAAGTCGCTAGTTGCTGAAGTGCTTCCGGATATAATTTTTGCTGTAATTTCTGGTGCGACTTCTGCAGATGTTTCGGGTGCAGTTGTTGTAGTGGTTTTTGAAGCGCTATCTGATATCGTTTCCTTAATCTTTTTTGAGCACGAAGTCATTGTTCCGAAAGCGATTAAGACGATAGGTAAATATAATTTCACAGTGTGAAGATAAGTTAGATTATTTCGTTTTCGAGATAGCTTTTCAGGAGAAATTATAAGCGTCCATATCGAAGACCGCAGTAACATCTTCAGGAAGAGTCGTTTTTTTGAGAACGGCTTGGACGTGATTGGTGAGGGGGCGGGCTTGGTGAGAGCGGAGAGTGATCTGGAAGCGGAATTGATCGTGGGATTTGGTCAGGGGGCTGGGTAAGACTTCGCCGAGTGAGATTCCAGGTGGAAGGTTTTCTTTTAAGCGGAGATGTAGGGTTTGCAGAGTGAATTCTGCGCGGCGCTCGTGGGCGGAACGAACGGTGAGGACTGCACAATGGGCAAATGGAGGAAAATGGAACTGACGGCGCATTTCCATTTCTTGTTCCGCATAACCATCAAAATCATGTTTACGTGCAAACTGGATGCTGGGCGAGTGTGGAGTGAATGTTTGCACAATGACTTCACCTTCAAGCTCGCCACGTCCGGCGCGTCCAGCGACTTGGGTAATCAGCTGGAAGGTGCGTTCGCCCGCGCGGAAGTCCGGGACGTGCAGGCCGAGATCGGCATTGAGAATTCCAACCAGAGTGACATTTGGAAAATGCAAACCTTTGGCGATCATCTGGGTACCGATCAGGATATCGATCTTCTTCGATTTGAATTTCTTGAGGATGTCTTTGAGTGCGTTCTTGCGGCGCATCGCATCGGCATCGATGCGGGCGAATCGGGCATCGGGCAGGATTTTTTGCAGGACTTCTTCGACTTTCTGCGTGCCATAACCTTGCAGTGCAATTCCGGGATTGTTGCATTCCGGGCATTTTCTTGGGACGATGGATTGGTGTCCGCAAACATGGCAGACGAGGCGTTCATCGGTACGGTGATAAGTGAGTGCAACGGCGCAGTGCGGGCATTGGCAAACGTAACCGCAGCCATGGCATTGGAGAGAGCGGGCGAATCCGCGCCGGTTGAGAAACAAGATCGATTGCTCGCCTTTCGCGAGGCGTTGCTCAAGGGCAGTACGGAGTCGGTCTGAAAGAATCGCCACCTGACCCTTTTGTTTTTGTTTTTCCAAACGCATGTCGATCACGCGAACGAGAGGCATCGAATGAGCATCGGCACGTTGGTCGAGACGGAGGAGATGGTATTTTTCTGTTAGAGTGTTCTGCCAGCTTTCGAGGGAGGGTGTAGCGGATCCGAGGACGATCGTGCATGGCTCAAACGCAGCACGGAGAACGGCAACGTCGCGCGCGTGGTAGCGAGGTGGGTTTTCCTGTTTGTAGGAAGTCTCGTGTTCTTCATCGACGATGATCAGTCCGAGGTTGGGCAGCGGTGCGAACACGGCGGAGCGGGCACCGATGACGATGCGGGCGTGGCCTTTGCGGATGCGGTGCCATTCGTCGAAACGTTCGCCCTGCGAGAGATTGGAGTGGAGCACGGCGACCTGATCGTCGAGTTGGGAAAATCGGGCTTTGAAACGGCGGACCGTTTGCGGGGTGAGGGCGATTTCAGGAACGAGGACGAGGACGGTTTTGCCGAGATCGAGAGTGGCTTGTGCGGCTTGGAGATAGACTTCGGTTTTACCGGAGCCGGTGACGCCTAGTAATAAAAAAGGTTTTACCACAGAGGCACGGAGATCACAGAGGGACGCGGAGATTTGATTGAAGGCTTCTTGTTGTTGGTTGTTTAGAACCAGCGGTTCGGAGGGGACGATGGTTTCGGTGCCTTCGGGATCGCGGCGGATTTCTTCGGTGGAGATCGTGATGAATTTTTTTGCGGCAAGGCTTTTCAGAGAAGGTGCGGAGTTTTCACCGAGATCGGCGACGGGGAGAGTTCGATCCGGGGCGTTGATGAGAAGAAACAGAATCGTGTATTGTTTCGCCGCGCGTTTTTCAAGTTTCGCGAGTTCTGCAGGATCGATGTTTTCGGTCGCGGTGGCGATGCGGCGGGTTTTTGCGGAGTTGTCTTCGGTGCGGACGGCTTCGGGCAGGATCGAACGGATGACGCTTTCAATACTGGAACCGTAGTAGTTTGCGATCCAGCGGGCGACTTTGAGAAGGGTTGGCGTGATGAGAGGTTCGGGATCGATGAGCGATTGAATTTCCCGCATTGCGAATTCGCTTTGCTCGGGTTTGGGAATGATGGCGAGAACCGTGCCCGAACTGGTTTTCTGACGAATAGGTACACGCACGCGACAACCCTCGACGACGGGAAGTTCGGCGGGGATGGCATAGTCGAAAACGAGCTCTGAGGGGCCGTCGATGAGGACGCGGGCGATCAAGGTGGGGAAACTTTAAGTTTTAAACTTTAAACTACAAGGAAGAGGTTTGAAGAGGTTCAACGCAAAGCCGCAAAGAACGCAAAGGTTCGCAAAGCTGAAGTTATGAAAATTGAAGTTTAAAGTTTAAAATTTAAAGTTTCTCGACAGATATTTTCTGAGGTTGTCGAGTAGACGGCTGAAGGTCATACTATCGGCAGATGTTACCGAAAATTTTCACGAAAGTGCCTGGAGAGAAGTCGTTGGCTTTGGGTCGGCGTTTGGGGGAGGTGGAGTGTCGGAACACGACGTTTCTTGCGGAGGACTGGCCGATTTTTTGGGAGCGGGCGGAGGGGGTGAATGTTTGGGATGTGGATGGGAATCGGTTTCTCGATATGACGAGTGGGTTTGGTGTGGCGGGCTTGGGCTATGGATTTACGGCTGAGGCCTTGCGGCGGCAGAGTGATGTATTGCTGCACGCGATGGGCGATGTGCATCCGGCGCGTGTGAAAGTGGAGTTGTGCGAGGTGCTTTCGCAAATCACGTTTGAAAAATGGGAAGGAAAGAAGGGGAAATGTTTGTTTGGAAATTCCGGATTCGAGGCGGTGGAGGCGGCGTTGAAGACTGCGGTGCTGAAGACGGGTCGGGCGGGGATTTTATCGTTTGAGGGCGGTTATCATGGCTTGGGTTACGGGGCGTTGTTAGGTCAGGGGATTGGTTGGTTTCGGGAGCCGTTCGAGGGGCAGATTGCGAAGGTGACCGAGCGCTTGAGATTTCCGAGAGAGGAAGAGGGTTTGGATGATTTTCGTGAGCATTTGGGAAAAGTGGATGGAAGCAAGATCGGGGCGGTGTTGGTGGAACCGATTCAAGGACGGGGCGGGATCGTGGTTCCGCCGGAGGGATTTCTCATTACGCTGCGCGATTGGTGTGATGAGGTGGGAGCGGTGTTGATTTTGGATGAGATTTACACGGGATTTTGGCGGACAGGAAAAATGTTTGCGTGTGAGTGGGAAAATAAAGTACGGGTGGACTCACGCGGTCCAGTTGTGGTTCCGGATATCATCTGTTTGGGCAAGGCGTTAAGTGGGGGATTTCCGATATCGGTTTGTGTGGGAAGAGCAGAGGTGATGGATGCTTGGCCGGAGAGTGGTGGCGAGGCCTTACATACAAGCACGTTTTTAGGAAACCCGATGGGTTGCGCGATGGCTTTGGAAGCGATTCGACGTTATCAGGAGCCAGAGACCGAGAGTTTGGTGAGGGAGGCCTCGGAGAAACTGGAGATTGGGCTGCGGAAGCTGGAGAGTTTGGGCGTGGTGAAGGAAGTCAGAGGTAGAGGGCTGATGATGGGTGTGGAAATGGATAGCGGCGAGCGAGTGCTGGATTTGACCAAAGCCTTGCTGAGAGTGGGCGTGATCGTGCTTCCGGATGGCCCGAAGGGAGAAGTGTTGGCACTTACACCACCGCTCGGGATTTCTGGCGAGGAGATTGATTTTTCCATGGGTTTACTTCGAAATTTGATAGAATTTTGACGTGTGTTCGGTAAGACCCCTTGCTCTAGTCGGAAGTATAGGCTAGCAAATGTGAAATCTTGCACCGCTAATTCCTTTGTTATTTTTTAATCCGACAACACTCACCCTCTGGATTGGCATTCTTGTGCTGATTGGAGTTGCCTATTTATGTTTCCTTTCTTGGAAGCGCAGCCCGCATCGGGGTCGCACGGCTGTGTTGGAAAGCCTGCGGTTTTTCATCACGCTTTTGGTGGTGATGTTGTTATGGCAACCCGAGTGGCGGACTATCATAGATCCTACAAGCAAACCGAAGATCGCCATCATATGGGACGATTCACGTTCGATGACGACCCTCGATGCACCCTTGCCAAACTCTATCGCTGAGGAAGGGAAAGCCGGCGAGATTGTGACTCGTGCGGATTGGGTGAAGAAAGTCTTGGATTCCACACTATGGGAACCGCTGCGTGTGGGTGGTGCGAATGAACTTTCGACCCAGCCATTTGCGACTCCTGAGAAAGAAGGGCTCTCCGGTACCGATATCAACACACCGCTGGCGAACCTTTTGGAAAATGAAAACAACCTCCGTGCGGTGGTGATGTTGAGCGATGGTGATTTCAATCTGGGATCTCCTCCCGTGTCTGCGGCGCAGAAGTATCGCATTCGCTCCGTGCCGATTTTCACGATTCCTGTCGGCAGCGAGAAACGTCTGCCTGATTTGGATTTGCTAACCGTGACCGCACCTACATATGGGATTGTCGGGGAAAACGTGCAGATTCCTTTTACGATACGTTCGTCGCTCGACAGACAAGTTCGCACGATCGTGCGCCTGCGCGATGAATCGGGTCGGGAGCGCACGAAGAACATCATCCTCGCGCCGAACGTTGAGACCTATGATTCGATTTTATGGAAGTTGGAAAAAGAGGGCAGTACCAAGTTGACCTTGTCGATCCCGGTTGAAGACGGCGAATTGATCGCTTCTAACAACACGCATGACTTCACCATTTCCGGGAAACCTGAGCGGATTCGGGTTCTTGTGATCGAGACTTTGCCTCGTTGGGAATACCGGTTTTTGAGAAACGCGCTTTCACGTGATCCCGGGGTGGAGCTTTCGTGTTTGTTGTTACGTCCTGAACTTGGTCCGGGCAATGGAGCGGACTATATTGATAAATTTCCGGCAACTTTGGATGAGTTGTCGAAGTTCGATGTCGTGGTGTTGGGTGATGTTGGGATTGGTGAAAATCAACTGACGGCAGAACAGGCGAAACAGATCCGCGGGTTGGTGGAGAATCAGGCATCCGGCGTGGTATTTTTGCCAGGACCACAGGGAAACCAGATGAGCTTGGGGAATTCCGAGTTATCGGATTTGTTGCCGGTTACCTTGGATGATAAAAACCCCAAGGGATTATCCGAGGTTGTCGCCACACCTTTGAATTTAACTCCGGAAGGTCGCACCTCTTTGCTTACGATGTTGGGCGAGTCCGAGGAAGAGAACCCGGAAATCTGGCGTCGTCTGCC
>JBILAN010000038.1:0-21167 GCA_044354135.1 Luteolibacter sp. | reverse complement strand
TTGGCGGGATCAAAGGCCTCGATAGCAGGTACCACGGCGATCGTGGTCCATGTGCCTGGCAGGGTAGGGTTTGCGACAAACTTACCATCCCATTTGAATTTTCCGGACTCGGAGTTGTCGGCCTTGCGGTTCGGATCCTGGAGTGACTGCCAATCGGCTGAAACGAGGGAAATATGGGTCGCCCATGTTTTTAACTGATCATCGCTGAAGGGCGGCATTTTCATTTCCTCGAACCAGATATTGATATTGTTTTGTTTGTCCTTTCTGGCACTGAGGAAGGCCATGGCCGCGACTTCCATCTTGCCGCCGTTCTTGAAATCGTCGAACCACTCGGTGGTGATGAACGCGCCCTTGGGCAAGCCACCCGAGTTGCGGCCGAAAGCGTTTTTCACCTCCGCCATCATCCGGCCATTAACATAGACGGTCCAGCCCTCGCCGGTGCCGACGTGCGAAGTGCCGCCGACCACCAAGCGATAGCGGTGACCCGGCTTCATGGGTGGTAACTCAAAGCTGCGGCGCATGAGCAATACTTCCTTATCCCATAGCGTGCCTGGCGTGTCCCCGCAGGCGCAGGGCGAGTCCTTGCAGATGCCGGCCTGCATTTTTCCGCCCACATTAACAAACGGCGCGCGACCCGTCTTCCAACCGGCTTTCGCCGGATCGAAGTCCTTGGCAAACCATTGGGTCATTTCCGCGGGCACGGTCACCGGCCGGAAGCGCCCCGTGCCGTCCCACAATTTTTTCTCCGGTGGATCGAAGATGAAATACGCCCACTCGTCTTGGAGTCGGTCGGGCCCGAAGGTATGCCAACGGTAGTCGGTGGTGTCTCCAGCTCGGCGATAGAGGTCGGCCAACTGGTCCATCACATCGGTCCGACCACCGGGATGACTGACGGCCTTCATTTCGGCCTTGGCCAGCGTGCTCAGAGACTTCCAATTCTTACCGACGTGTTCGGGGACGAGGTTATTGAGAATGGCCGGTTTGAGGGCTCCCGTCACCTTGGGGCCGAGTTGCTCTGGTGGAGCTCCCAAGAAGAGTTCTCGGTGCGGCAGACTTTGTTCGGGAAATCTCTCTTTTCCTAACGTATACAAGACTTCAAGTCCGCCGGGTAGGCTTGCGAGGTTTGCGGCTAGTTCACTTTCCAGGAAGGTCACCGGACCTGGAACGGTATTCCGCAGGCCTAAATCCAATCCGCCGGGTGCCGACAGTTTCTTGGGAAACTCCGCATATGCCTGCCCGAATACCTTGGCGGCTAGCGTCTTGACCTCCGGCTTCGCCCCGTTTGCCTTGGCGGTGATGGCGCGAACTGGTCCCATGATATCCGCCACTCGGTTGGTGGTGGCTACCTCGCCGATGAGTGGCAGTAGTTTCTGATAGAAACGCTCGTCGGTAGCCAGACCGGTGAGCGCGGTCAGAGCGGCCTTCTGTATCCACCATTCCTCGTGTTGCGCCCAATGGCATAGCCGGTCGATATGCGGTATAAGCAACTCCGGATTGACCATACCAAGGCGATTCAGCGCATGAGTCACCACCCACCAGGATTCGTTCGGATCGTTGATCATGCTGATCAAGAGTTTTGCTACTTCGTCGGTGAGAAGGGAGGGTGAACTTGCAGCCATCAGTCCGGCCTGCCGTGCGCGCGGGTCCTTATCCTTGAGCAGTTCGAGGATCAACGGGTCCTTCGCCCGTTTGCCGATCACCAGCGCCGCCATCTCACGCACGCCTTGATCGGGATGGCGCGCATACATCAGGAGAGTCTCGTCGGTCGCATTCGGATCGTTGACCTTGCGCAGAATTGGCCACGAGGCATCGGTCGCTAACTTTTCGGCATCCCAGTCCTGGACCTTACCATTCTTATCCGCCGCCGGGGTCATCGAGAAGAATGCCTCGTCCGCTTCCGTGCCCCACGGGCGTTTGGGAAGTTGATAGGGTTTAGAGAACTTCGAGGCCGGCGCTCCGGTGATGCGCAAAGTTTTCCGCGGGATGGTGTAGGCGAGTGTGATCCCGATGCCCCAGCTCTTGGGATCGTCATAGCCGCCTCCTCCATGGTGGTTGCCCACGATTCCCATCGAACCGTCGAAGTGCCGGGATAACTCGTAGAACCACTGCCGGTTATCCATGAACTCGCGGAATTTCAGCGGCTTTTTGTCGGCCATGAGTCCCATCGAGGCACCGCGCCAGATCTCGCCGATACCGCCGCCGGTGTGACCATGGAACATCCAGGAGGTGGAGTAGAAACTCCGGACCGCTGAGATGTCGCGCGCCTTGGCGTAGACCGACTTCTCTCCCTCGGGTGTGAGCGAGGCGGCCGCGCCCATGAAGAAGGCCATCTTGCCAACCTTGCCATTATCGACAAACCCGCTGTCCGGCATGTTGTTGCCATAGGCTACATTGCCATGACCGGCCATGCGGTAAAAATGTTTGAACGACTCCTGCAAGGTATGCTCATCGACCTGAGCCCCGCATTCCTTGGCAAGCAGCAGGAAAGTCGTGGCCGGTATGCCTGCGGCGTTCAGATGGCCGTAGCTATAATTTACCCCGCCGAACTGGTTCCAGCCGCCGTTATACATGTTCCGCTTGAGGTAGTCCGCGTGCTTCTCAATGAGCGGAATCACGCTCGCGTCGCCGGTGCGCAGGTAATACTCGCAGAGCCCGATTCCGCCATAGCCGGAGTGCCAGGGGATGCTGTCGAATTGCTTGGCATCCTTCTGCTTGTCCACGGTTGTCTTGACCCAGCCGCGGACGACTTCGAGATCCTTTTCCTCACCGGTAGAAAGCAGGAAAAGTTGGCCGAGTCCCATTCCGTTGGCACCGGTCCGCGTCAGGAACTCCGCCTGGCTCCGCACGATCTTCTCCGACTTCGGGCAGTTCAGCGGCCAGGTCTTGCTGTAGGAGCCCAGCACCGGGATCTTGACGATGACTTCTTCGACCGTTTTGGAGTCGGCGGTCTCCTTGATCATGAACTTGATGACGCCGTCTGTGGCCTCGGCCTTGGTGATGATCGCGCCGAGCTGGATGCGCGGGTCGATATCCTTGAGCTTTTCGCCGTTGATCGTCTCGATCATCTGCCCGACCTTGATCCTGCCGGTAGCCTCGGCGGGCGAGCCTTTGTCGACCCGGCTCACCTGCATCTGAAACGGCGGCAGCACGAGATTGATGCCGATGCCCACCGGTCCGAAGTGCTCGATGGGTGAGCGCGCCGCGGTCTCAATGGGGTAGGTGCTGAAGAGCGGGAAGTCCTTGTAATACTTGCTCTCGAACTTGGATGTGGTCACATCGGCACAGTGGCCTACGGTGCTTAGAAATAGCGCCTGAGCGGCACAAAGAGAGGACAGGGCGATGGTCCTGTGGGTTTTAGGAATTGTCATTTCGTTTGGAGATTTCGGGTATGAAAATGAGTTGAATCCGTTATTAATTTCCTATTAAATGTAAGAATTTTCATCTTGCAGAGAGATTTCTTTTTTTAATGTTACCTTTTTTTCATGTAGGTTTGGCGATGTGATCCAAATCGATAAAAAAAATGCAAAAAAATTGCTTTGATTATGGGGATTTGGACGTCCCGTTGCCCGCTCGTTTGAATTCAGTTTGCGGCGTCATGGGTTTGAGTAAAAAATAGCCTGTAAGCCTTCGGCATTTCCCGATGTATCAGGGCGGCAGTCTGAGGGCCTGAGAAACTCTTTTTAGCGTGTGGTGCCTGAGTTCTCGCTGTCAGACTTTCTGGATTGGTTTGCCTGTGCAGTCCCGAGGGCAAATTTGCGGCTTGCCGCATCACCTTGCCGCATACTTCGGTTGTCTTTTATAACCATCCCGCCACCCCTCGAAGGCAGGAGGAGGCGCCTTTCAAACGCGGCTTATCTGAAATGTGAGGGAGGTCTTCCAAAGCGTTCTTTGAATGCGGCCGTGAAACTTTGAATGTAGGAAAAGCCGACTTCTCTGGCGATGGTTTCGATTTTATCATTTGTGGTGGAAAGAAGATTCATCGCCCGTTGGAGGCGAATGAATGTCAGGTGCCGCATGGGTGAGCGTCCGATTTCCTTGAGGCAGAGCCTGCGAAGATGCTCTGAGCTGACACATGCCAGAGTGGCCATTTCATGAAGTGTCCAATCGTGTGCGGGCTTCTTTTCCACAGCGATCCATAGGCGCGAGAGTCGTTCATCGAGATTTGAGGGCTGGGCAAAACGGATGACGTAATGATGCACCAGCTCGCACCAATGATGAAGTGCGGTCGAATGATTCTCGCCTGTCGCTTCAAGATGAAGACCTCTGATTGCATCGGCTAAGCTGTTTGCATTGAATTGTCCGATGACGGGAGAGATCGAGGAGACGATGGGTTTGCGCTCGGGTAACTCGTCATAGCGGACCCAGGCAAAGTGCCATGGGGTTTTGTTCACGCATTTCAATGAGTTCATGACAAACGGTGGAAGCAGACAGGCTTGTCCGGCGCGGATGGTCTTCCAGGAGCCATCCACTAAAACGACACCCTCGCCATCAAGGCATGCCAGCATGAAAGTTCCTGATTGGACGACACGCACGATTTCATAGGGAGAGCGTGCTTCCAAAATGCCGGTGTGGGCGATGTTGTGCGTGGTGAGAAAAGAGCAATTCGGCATACCACGCAGCCAGCCTTTTGTATCAACAGCTGTGCCCAGTACCGCTTTAAACCGGGAGCGGCTGCCGATGATCTCGATGTCTGCTTGGGAGTTGGTGGGATTCTTTTTCACGTGAATGTGGATTTGAGTTAAATTCTGGTGGATGATTGAACCTTGGCTCAAGTCGATTTTTTGCGAATATGTGGATGTTTTGTAAGACAGTCATCGTAGTTTTATCGCTTAGGTTAAATTTCCCTTTCATTTCATCCGATATATCATGAAGTTTCTATTCCTTTTCCTTATCTCTGTGACAATAGTGCGTGCTGCGGAACCTCTGCGGGTATTCATCCGTTCAGGAGAGAAGACGCATGGGCCCGGCTGTCATGACTATCCCGCCTTTCTTGCGGATTGGACAAAACTGCTGACCGGACGCGGAGTAAAAGTCAGTGGGGGAAATGAATTTCCAACGAAACAACAACTCGCTGAAACTGATGTAGTCATACTTCACTCAGCGGAAGCGGGAAATATCACAGGCGAGGACCGGGTGAATTTTGAAGCGTATTTGCAACGCGGTGGTGGGGTTGTGGCGATTCACGGCGGAGCCGTTTCGAGAGATCCGGATTGGTATAAAACCGTGATTGGTGGATCGTGGAATTTTAAAAAAACCAAGTATTTGGAAGGGCATATGTCTCTTTATTTTACCGATCGTGAAAATGTTATAGTTCGAGGAATATCTAACTTCGATTTGGATGATGAGATATACTACGATATGGACATGCTGCCGGATGCTGAAATTTTAGCGGCTGCGTATACTCCGAAACCGAGGCAGGCGAATGACAAGCCGGGTGAGAAGATCAATGTTTACGATATCCAGCCGCAGATATGGACTTACGAAAAAGACAACCGCCGTGCCTTTGTTTGTTTGGTCGGACATCAATACATGAATTTTTCCCATCAAACGATAGAGACGATCTTGCTGCGTGGCATTGCATGGGCCGGAAAAATGAAAGACGTCGATGGTCTTTTGAAAAAGGATGCCAAGTTAGAATCGCAGTTGAGATATCCGGTTGGTGGTCCAACTCGTCCTGAAGAAGCTGCTGCAAAAATCGCGGTCCATCCTGAGTTCGAACTTTCCTTGGTGGCTGCGGAGCCCCTGATCAACAAAGTCCTCAACGTCGATTGGGATGAGAAGGGCAGGATGTGGGTAGTGGAATCACCTGAGTATCCAAACGGTCTACGCAAGGTGAACACAGAGAAATGGAAAGACAGTGGATCGATCAAACCAGGAGTTTATGAGCGCGAGCCTTTGGATAGAATTAGTATTCTCTCCGATACGAACGGAGATGGCGTGATGGATAAGAAACAGGTCTTCGCGGACAAGTTGGAACTTGCGACCAGTTTTGTTCTCTACAAAAACGGAGTCATTGTATCGGCTGCTCCTGATATCTGGTTTTTCGAAGATACCGACGGAGACGAGGTCGCCGACAAGCGCACCAAACTTTACACAGGACTTGGAACAAAAGACACACATGCGGTGATCAACAACCTCCGCTGGGGCTTGGATGGCTGGGTATATGCGACGCATGGTTATAGCGTGGGTGAGGTGACGCCTTTGGGAGTCGAGGGAAAACCCAAGGTAAAAGTTGGCTCGGGAGTGGTGCGCTTCAAACCCGACGGCAGTGAAATCGAAATGTATTCCAGCAAGAACGGAAACACATGGGGGCTTTGCATGACAAGCGATGGTCAATGTTTTTGGACTCAACCCACCAGTGGCACCGTTTTGTTTCATACCGTTCTTCCCGAGAACATTCTTGCCAAAGGAAAACTGCCCAAGACAGAAAGTTTTAAAGGTATGGTGACCGGTCAGAAAACGTTTCCGCTCATACCTCGTGAAGAAGCACCCTACCGGCAAATCGATTACGTCGGCTCCTACACCGCCGCATCAGGTTGTGCGATTTATGAGGGAGGCGCGTGGCCGGAGAAATGGAACTACTCCTATTTTGTCGGCGAGCCGACGATCAACATCGTAAGCCACTATTTCGTAAAGAAAGATGGCGTGAGCTATACAACCGAGAAAGAAAAAGGTCGTGAGGAAAACGAGTTCATGCGCAGCAAGGATCTTTGGTTTCGTCCTGTCGAAAATCGGGTCGGTCCTGATGGCGCCTTGTATGTGGTCGATTTCTACAACCAAGCAGTCATTCACAACGACACACGCGGACCTCAACACGGCCCGGCCAACGCAGCGGTTCGTCCGGATCGTGATCATTACTTCGGTCGAATCTGGAAAGTGCAGCACAAGGACGCGAAGAAAATCCAAGTCGCCAAGATCGATAAAAAGAATCCGGCTTCGTTGGCAAAAGCCTCACAAGATTCGAACGCGCACACCCGCATGACCGCGCATCGTTTGATGCTCGAGTTAGGCGAGGCTGCGAAAGTTGAGACTGGTTCGATGGTTGAGAGAGCCTATCGTGAAATCGGTGATCTCCGTGATGTGAAGAACCGGCAAGCGTTGATCTCCCAATTTTCAAAATCCCAGGACAACTGGACAAAATCATCACTCTTATCCGCTGCGAGCGGAAATGGCATGGAAGTGATTAAAGATTGCTTGTCGGCCCCTAATACGGAAGGACTCAGTCAGTTGGTTGAACAGCTGGTTCCTATCGTGCTGCGAAGTTCCGATAAGAATTCGATACCGACTCTTCTTAAGAACGCGGCAGCTGGACCTGGATCAAATGCTTCATTGAAAGTAGCATTGCTGCAATCCATCATCACCGCGAATCCCGCTAAGCCAGAAATGAGCAAGGACGTGCTAGAATCCCTACGTTCCTTGTTAACAGATCCAGCTACCGATTCCTTCGTGCTTCCGCTGATCGCAGCATGGGATCAGGAGGGTGCCTTAAAGGAGACGATTGCGAAAAAAATCGATGAACTTTCAAAAGTGCTGTCGGATCCAAAAGCGGGTATTGAGAATCGCATCGATTCGGCACGTAGCCTGATTGCGGTGAAAACGGATGATACGGTGTCGAAGGCCTTGGAGATTCTAAAATCAGCTGGGGAAAACCAAAGCCTCCAGGATTCCATTGTTGCCGGATTAACTCAGGCCAATCTCTCAATTCCCTTGGCTGAACATTATGCATCCTTGAATCCTAAAATTCGTGCCGCAGCGTTTGAATCGATTCTCAAGCGACCCGATGCGACAATTGTCTTTCTGAAAAAGCTAGAGGATCAATCGGTTGATCCAAAGCTCATGGGTCCGGGCGATGTTGCGCGCCTGTGCAAGCATCCGGATAAAGGCGTGGCAAAAAAAGCCGATGAAGTTTTCAATAAAGTAACTTCCGGTGCTAAATCGAAAGCGAATATCATCGCGGCATTGCTTACTGAGGTTGCTAAACCAGGGAAAGCAGATAACGGCAAAGTGATGTTCACCGCAGCATGCGCGGTTTGTCATAAGATTGGAGATCTCGGGCAATCCGATGTTGGCCCTGCTCTAACAGGTATGGGAACTCATGCGGCTTCGGAAATCTTGACTCATATCGTCGATCCCAATGCCGAGGTCGATCCGAGTTATTGGCAATGGAACATCACCACGAAAAGCGGAGAAACTTTAGCCGGCGTGATCACTCGCGAAAACCCAGCATCGCTCACCCTTCGGAATCAGTCAGGTGATCGTGAGATTCGCAAAGAAGAGATCACCAAACGTGAAAACACGCAGCGTTCGCTCATGCCGGAAGGTTTGGATGCGCTTGGAGCGGAAAACCTGCGCGACATCATTGCGTTCATGGCTTCTGGGATGTCGGAGTTGGCACCTAACAGCACGGCCGCAACGGGATTGAGATTCAGAGAGCCAAAAGCTGAGGGAGCGATACGGGTTCTGATCGTTGGTGCGGGTTCATCCCATCATTTCCCACGCGATTTCATCCAAGCGGATTCGGCAACGCTCTCATCGATTCCCAAGGCCGATGTGGTTGGAACTCTGAATCTCCAGGAATCACTGGCCTTGTTGCCGAAAGCGGATGTTCTAGTCTTCTCCGGAAACCATGAACAGTGGGGAACTAAGGAATTTCAAAAAGCACTGAACGATTTTGCAGATGCTGGGAAAGGCATTGTCTTGCTTCATGCCGCTACATGGTCGCACCCATGGGAGGGTTACAACAAACGTTTCGTTGGCGGTGAAACCAAAGCCCATGGCAAAGGCGATGTGCTGGCAAACCGGATCAACAAAGCCAAACAAGCGATCCTGGAAAACGTCCCGGATACTTTTACCATCAGTGATGAATCCTATCATTTTAATTTCTTTGAAAACGGCACGCAAACGGTGCTTATCGAAAACGCTCCGGATGGAAAAAGTAAATCCACCCATCCTGCGCTCTGGATTGTAAATGATCCGAAGGCCCGCATCGTTGCCTACACTCATGGCCACGATGACAAATCCCACGCCCATCCGGTTTACCAAACCATCCTGAAAAACGCCGTGAATTGGGTTTCAAAAAGATAATTAGAAGAAGAAAACGAACCACGGATGAACGCAGATGGACACGGATACTCAGAGATATAAAATGCTTAATTTTTAAACTAAGTTTGTGATAATTTTGTTTTTAATACTTTTTTAAAATCCGTGTTTATCTGTGTCCATCCGCGGTTCTAATTTTTGAGTAACCCATACCGATACAGCACTATGTTCATAACACCAAATACCTTTCCTCACGAAACGATCGATGGTCGTCATCACATCTGGCATTCCAGACCCGGTTTAACTCCAACCGATGATTTGCTCGTGGTTCATGCAACCATTCCTCCGGGTGGATGTCATCCTTTCCACACCCATCCCAACAAAGAGGAAGTCATCTACATCATCGAGGGTGAGGCCGAGCAATGGATCGAGCAGGAGAAACAAAACATCGGGCCGGGTTGTTCCGCCTACATTCCGAAAAGTGCGGTGCATGCGACATTTAACCGGAGTGACAAAGATTTGAAATTCATTGCGATCATCACGCCGTGTTCTTCAGAAGGAGAGATCCACGTTGCGGTGGAGCATTTGGAACCTTGGAGGTCGCTGATGGAGATTACTAAATGAGGAGAAGGGACATTTTTGTCCCTTAATGAAGATATGTTGGACAGGAATGTCCAACCTCCTTATTTCGCTAATTCCTGGCAGCCTTTGATATCGAGCTTTCCAGATGCGAGTAGAGGGATTTCTCTCACGGGAATGATCTGCCTTGGGCACCAGAGGGAGGTGATGCCTTGGTCGAGGAGTTTGTAGCGGAGGTCGATGCACTCCTGTTCGAGAGCTTGGCCAGCGATGGTAGAGAGAAGGATAATCGCTTCTCCTTTTTTCTCATCAGGCACACCGACGATGGCGATTTTGCGTTCGGTTTCGGTGTCGAGCCCGAGGACTTTGTTGATCGCGGCTTCCAAAGTTTCGTGAGGAACCATTTCGCCTGCGATTTTTGAGAAACGAGAGATACGGCCTTGGATGTGGAGGAATCCATCCGCATCGAAGACACCGACATCTCCGGTTTTGAACCAGCCATCGGCTGTTAGAACTTCGTTGCTGCGTTTGACGTCGCGAAGATAACCGGAAAAAATGTTAGGCCCTTTGAGGTTGATGATGCCGGGTTGATCGAGCGGTATGGGAGCATGGGTCACAGGATCGGTGAGGCGGATGGCGATACCGGGCAGAAGTTGACCCACCGAGCCGTTGAGATGAGCAGGGAGAAAGTGAAAGTTCGCGGCAGGTTCCGGTGATGGTAAATTCACGTTGGTGGCTGGCGATGTCTCGGTGAGACCATAGCCCTCCATAGGCCGAATCCCGAATTTTTCCTCAAACGCATCGGCGAGGTTTTGTGGAAGTTTTTCCGCACCGGTGACGACAAGTTCAAGGGATTTGAGCTGGGCGGGATCGATGCGTTTCATGTAGCCACGCAGGAAGGTCGGAGTGGCGAGGAGGACATTGACCTGATGAATGGAGATAAGTTCCGCGAGTCGTTTGGTTTCGAGTGGCGAAGGGTAAGTGATGAGGTTGATACCCTCGATGACAGGATACCAGAGCGTGACAGTGCAGCCGAAGGAGTGGAACAGAGGCAGGCAGCCGAGGATGGACGTGTCTCGGTTCATATCGAGTCTTGAGCCGAACTGAAGAACATTTGCTAGGATGTTCCGGTGGCTTAGCGGAACTCCTTTGGGTTCTCCAGATGAGCCGGAGGTGAATAATAAAATGGCTTCGTCATCATCGCGGCGCTTGTTGAGGCCGAGAACATTGGCGAGTGGTGCGGCGGGCAGAATTTTTGAAATGAAGCCCCATTTGACGATCTCTTTCTTGAGTTCCGGAATAGTCCGTTCAATGAAAATCAGATCACGGTTCGGCGGCCATGGGAAGCCGGAGATTTTTCTAACAAAAGGATCGGCGGTGATGAAGCGATCCACATCTGCCTGGCGGATGGAGGAACGGATGGCTTCATGCGAAGCGGTGAAGTTGAGATTCACGGGGACTTTTCCGGCAAATAGAACGGCAAGGTTGGCGATCAAACCGCTTTTGCCCGGTGGAAGAACAATGGCAACGCGGGGTTTATCGGTTTCTTGAATGATGAACTTTGAAAGGGCGATTGCTACAGGGAGGATCTTTGAAAATAGAATCTCGGAATCATTCGATCCATCGACGATTTTATCGTTGGGGTTCTTTTTCAATCCATACAATAAAGCAGTAGCAAGTGAGCCATGAATGATGGCACGTGTGCTGTATGCCACTTCATAGGCCTCTAACAAACTTTCTTGGAAATTTGGAAGATTGACTTTCTTTTCACTTAGTAAGCGTCCCGTTGTGATGACGGCGTGTGGAAGTGATGAAATTTTTTCTATCCCCATGCATGACTCGCGTGGGCAATCGATGGCGATGGGTAGGGTGGGGAGCTGGAGCGAAACGAGAGTTTTGAGATGAGCGGATGGAATCTGGACGGGTGTGGCGGGTCTGGCCTTTGCTCGGCCCGGAACAAACAACAAGATACCACCGTTTTTGAGATATCCAGCGAGCTGTGTGCCAGCAGCTGCGGGATTTTCATCTTTGATGGAAAACATCGCCCCGCGCTCGGAGCGCTCCATGTGGCTTCGCAGAGCTGGGTCAAACGAATCGTTTTCCTCGATCAGAAAGGTGATGGTTCTGCCGCCAAATTGCTTCTCGAGATGGAGGAGTTGTTGAAAATCAAGTCTGCCAGGTATGGCTAGAAAACCTGTCGTTGGTATCTTTTCTGGGTGGAGAAATTGGATGGAAGTAGACATTTGAAAGAGAATTTTTACGAGAGATTGGTGAGTTTTGGTCAATAAGCACGGATTATTTACTTTAAATGAACGGTTTTTTGGTTTTTACTTACGTATCGTCATATCTTGATTTGATGATTTGTATCTTGATACATGGCTTCGATGAATTAGGGTTTGGCTATGGCTCAGCCGGATCATACATCAGAAATTGAAAATGAATTGTCACAGCGCATCATGGTGTTGGATGGAGCGATGGGAACGACGATTCGGACCTATGGTTTGGATGAAGCTGCTGCACGGGGTGATCGATACGCAAATAACGATAAAGATCTTCTCAATAACGGTGATATTTTATCCATCACTCAGCCGCAAGTGATCTCGGATATTCACAAGCGTTTCTATGAAGCGGGATCGGATATCTGTGAGACGAATACCTTCTCCGCTACAGGAATCGCTCAGAGCGAATTCTTCGTCGAGGACCCTCGTGAAAAAGGTGGGCGAAAAGATCCGGAATTCTTCCAGAAGATTTTGGAGAACGATTTTTTGAACGAACTCGCTTGGGAGATGAATGTCAAAGGCTCTCAGCTCGCACGCAAGATGGCGGATGACATCGGTTCAGACACAGGTGTGAAACGCTACGTGGCTGGTGCGATCGGGCCACTAACTGTCTCTCTAAGTAACTCGCCCGATGCCGAGGACGCATCGTTCCGAGTGGTGACTTTTGATCAGGTGTTAGAAGCGTATCGGATGCAAGTTCGCGGATTGATCGAAGGTGGATGCGATATTTTGATGATTGAAACAATCTTCGATTCCCTTAACGCGAAGGCTGCTGCGGTTGCGGTTCAGGATGTTTTTGATGAGCAAGGCATCCGACTCCCTGTGATCATTTCGGCAGCAGTCGGATTGGGTGGGGAAACAATGATTTCTGCACAAAAGGTCGAGGCCTTGTGGAATGCGTTCGCACATACCAAACCCCTTGCGATCGGTTTGAACTGCTCGCTCGGTCCTGATCTGATGCGGCCGTTTTTGGAAGAACTTTCCGAAGTCGCGGGGACCTATGTTTCGGCTTACCCGAATGCAGGATTGCCTAACCCATTAGCTCCTACTGGATTTGATCTCGAACCACCGCATATGAGGGATTTCATGAGGGACTTTGCGACAAGCGGGTTGATTAACTTTGCGGGGGGATGCTGCGGAAACACTCCCGAACATGTTAGAGCCATTGCTGAGGGAGTGAGGGGAGTGGCTCCCAGAAGAGTTGGGAAATAATTTTTAACCACGGAGACACAGAGAGCACAGAGGTTTGATTATGGAACTTGATGAATTAAATAAGCTTTCAGGAATAGTTGTGGATGCCGCTATGGAGGTTCACAGGGAGATGGGGCCTGGGCTTTTTGAAAAAATTTATGAGGAGGCTTTGGAGCGTGAACTAAAATTCCGTGGTCTTACTGTAGAGAGACAGTTGGCGGTTTACGTTACTTACAAAGGTGAGCCTATAAATGATGAAGCTTATCGTATTGATCTCTTCGTGAATGGTGAGATTGTCGTTGAGTTGAAGGCGGTTTCCACATTGCTTCCTGTCCATCACGCTCAGTTGATGAGCTACATGCGCTTGAAAAAGAAACGTGTTGGTCTTCTCATCAATTTCTACGTCCCCCTACTGAAGGAGGGAATCAGCCGTAAAATCATCGACTACCCCGAATCAATTCCTCTGTGATCTCTGTGTCTCTGTGGTAAAAAATCTTATCTTTAAATGAATCCAATCAAACCAGCACTCAGGCTTTCTGGAACAGAGGCTTACAACCACGATGAGGGAAAGGGTTTCCTCATGATCGGGGAACGCACCAACGTGGCTGGATCGCCGCAGTTTGCGAAATTGGTGAGAGCGAACGATCTCGAAGCGGCGGTGGAAGTGGCGCGTCAACAGGTCGCGAACGGCGCGAACGTGATCGATATCTGTTTCGATGACGGCTTGATCGATGGCAAGGCGATGATGGCGAAATATCTGAATCTACTCCAAGGCGAGCCGGATGTGGCGCGGGTGCCGATCATGGTGGATTCCTCGAAGTGGGAGATTCTTGAAGAGGGTTTGAAACATCTCCAAGGCAAGGGGATTGTGAACTCGATCTCACTCAAAGAAGGTGAGGAAGTTTTCAAGAAAAACGCCAAACATATCATGAAATATGGTGCCGCCATGGTAGTGATGGCGTTTGATGAAAAAGGCCAGGCCGCAACTTATGATGAAAAGATCCGCATCTGCGAACGGGCTTATCGGATTCTCGTGGATGAGGTCGGCTTTAATCAAAACGACATTATTTTCGATCCCAATATTCTCACAGTTGCAACCGGCATCGAGGAACATAACAACTACGCTTTGGACTTTATCAACGCGACCCGTTGGATCAAGGAAAACCTTCCTGGAGCGAAAGTCTCGGGAGGTGTTTCTAACATTTCATTCTCTTTCCGTGGTAACAACAAGGTCCGCGAAGCGATGCATTCCGCCTTCCTCTATCACGCGACCAAAGCGGGTATGGATATGGGTATCGTCAACGCGGGGATGCTTGAGGTTTACGACGAGATTCCGAAGGACCTTTTGGAATGTGTGGAGGATGTTTTGCTCAATCGTCGTGCCGATTCCACAGAAAGATTGTTAGATTTGGCGGAAAGCTACAAAGGGGTCGGCGGGAAAAAGGTCGAGGAGGATCTTTCTTGGCGTGAAGACAGCGTGGAGAAGCGACTCGAATACGCGTTGTTGAAAGGCATCGACCGCTTCATTGATGAAGACACAGAAGAAGCGCGTTTGAAATACGGCAGGCCGTTGAAAGTCATCGAAGGTCCGTTGATGGACGGCATGGGCGTGGTGGGTGATTTGTTTGGTGCTGGAAAAATGTTCCTGCCGCAGGTGGTGAAATCCGCACGCGTGATGAAAAAAGCCGTGGCATGGCTTTTCCCCTATATGGAAGCCGAGAAGGCTGAAAACCTCGCGGGCGATATTTTAGCGATCCAAGAAAAGAACCCCGGCATGTCTCATGCGGAAGCTTTGAAAATCGCGGAGCGCGGAAACTCAGCTGGACGTTTTCTCATCGCGACTGTCAAAGGCGACGTTCACGACATTGGCAAAAACATTGTCGGAGTTGTGCTTTCATGCAACGGCTTCGAAGTCACCGATATGGGTGTGATGGTGGCTTGCGATAAAATTTTGGACAAAGCGATCGAGATCGGTGCGGATGTGATTGGTCTCTCGGGTTTGATCACGCCATCTCTTGATGAAATGGTGCATGTCGCCAAAGAAATGGAGCGTCGAGGTTTCACGGTTCCATTGTTGATCGGTGGTGCGACGACTTCCGCCGCGCACACGGCGATCAAGATTGCCGAACATTACTCAGGACCGGTGGTGCACGTTCTGGATGCTTCACGTTCGGTTCCTGTGACCACATCGCTTTTATCGAAAGACGGTCGCGATGAATTTGTTAGAGAACTGCGTGAGAAACAGCAGAAAGCGCGTGAGAATTTCCTGGGTGGACCGAAGAAGGAAACGATCTCAATCGAAGAAGCCCGCGCTGCCGGTCCCAAATACAATTGGGAAAATTACATCCCGCCGGCGCCTTCGTTCACTGGAACTTGCGTGATTGAGCCGGAGATTAAAGATCTGGTGGAATACATCGATTGGACACCGTTCTTCCATGCTTGGGAATTGCGTGGGGTATGGGACAGGGAGAAGAAAGAACTCAAAACCAAGAACGAAGGTGGTGCGGTAGAGGCGAAAAAACTCTACCACGAGGCCTGTGACTATCTGGAAAAACTGATTGCCGAGAAACGATTCCAAGCACGCGGGATTTACGGATTTTTCCCGGCGAATGCTGATGGCGATGACATCGTCGTCTGGAACGAGGATGGAACCGAACGCACGAGATTCCACACCCTGCGCCAGCAATTGAAAAAGACTTCAAGCAAACCGAATGTGGCGCTTTCTGACTGGGTGAAACCAAGTAGCGGCGATCTTCGGTCGCCGATTTCTCCGAGTTATCTAAAGGGCAGCGAACCAATCGGTAAATCCAACGCCAATCGATTGCCTCACTGGAATCAAGATGGTGCAACATATGCTGTTACATTTAGATTGGCTGATTCACTTCCGAAACATGTCGTTGATTCATATCTCAAGGATAAATTCGAATTGGAACAGTTGATTAGCAAAGCTGAATCGGAAGGAGAAGATACAACATCTAGGGATGCACGGAATATGTTGGATGAATTATTTTCCAACAGAATGGAGGATGCCTTGGAAGCCGGTTACGGAGAATGTCACTTGAAGAGGAAAGAAATCGCATCTGCGGTTCTGGATTCGATCCTAAAGTTTGAAGGCGATCGTTTTGAATTAGGTGCGTGGTGCTTGATGGCGAATCACGTGCATTTGATTATCAAACCTCTCAATGGAAATAAACTTTCAGAAATTCTCCAAGGCATGAAATCATCCTCGGCTAAAGCTGCCAATCAGATATTGGGGAGAACTGGAGAATTTTGGCAGAAGGAATCTTATGATCATGTGATTCGTGATGCTAATGATTATGAGAGACAGAGAAAATATGTTTTGGATAATCCGGTTAAGGCTGGTCTGGTGAATTGGGAGTTTGTGGGTGATGGCGGAACCGATAATCGGCGACCGAAGATCGCCGCTACAGACTACATCGGCGGCTTCGTCGTCGGGATACATGGGGCGGACGAGTATGCCAAAGAACTCGAACTCGCGCATGATCCCTATGGTTCCATCATGGTAAAGGCGATTGCGGACCGCCTGGCGGAGGCTTTTGCGGAAATGCTGCATCATCAGGCACGCATGGATTGGGGATACGAGGCGGAAGGCGAACTGACCAAAGACGCATTGATCCATGAAAACTATCAGGGAATCCGTCCCGCTCCGGGTTATCCGGCACAACCTGACCACACCGAGAAACCGATTCTTTTTGATTTGTTAGGTGCAACCGATGCAACGGGTGTTTATCTAACTGAAAGCTGCGCCATGCATCCGGGAGCTGCAGTTTGTGGATTGTATTTCTCACATCCGGAAAGTCATTACTTTGCCCTTTCCGATCTTCAGAAAGACCAGATTGAGGATTATGCGAAGCGGAAAGA
Source organism: Luteolibacter sp. (assembly GCA_044354135.1). GTDB lineage: Bacteria > Verrucomicrobiota > Verrucomicrobiia > Verrucomicrobiales > Akkermansiaceae > Luteolibacter. The sequence goes on along the minus strand of JBILAN010000038.1, from coordinate 4,197 downwards.
AATGACGGTCGAGGAAGTGGAGAAGTGGCTCGGGCCTTGGCTGGGATATTGATGGATAAAGCCGGCCGGAGGCGCGGCTCTCCAGTAGTCAGAAGCTCTTGAGTCTCTCAACCGTCTTCTCTTTCCCTAAGATCGCGAAGATATCACCGAGATCAGGGCCGTGGGCTCTACCGGATAATGCAACCCGGATGGGGAACATGAGTTGGCCGGCTTTTGCTCCGTTGGCAGTGGCCACGGTGGCGATGGCGTTTTTCGCGATGTCAGCATTCCAATCGGTTAGATTGGAAAATTGTTCGGCGACGGCTGACAAAAGCGCGGCATTTGGATTCGCCTTTGCCTTTGTAACAGCTTCTTCATCCACCGGTGCAGTGTCGGTGACAAGAAAATCGATGGCGGCGGGAACTTCGGTAAGAAGCCTGACTTTTTCTTTCACCGCTGCGATCGCAGCAGGGTAGCTTTCATCGATTGGCAGTTTTTGCGCTACGACAAATGGCTTTGCCAAATCCGCAAATTTTTCCGTCGAGATTTTCGCGATGTGCTGCTGGTTCACCCATTTGCATTTCTCCAGATCAAAGCGGGCGGGGGCGCGGTTGATTGCTTCGAGGGAGAAGCGGTCAACGAGTTCTGTTAGGTTAAAAATTTCTTCATCGGATTTCGACGACCAACCAAGCAGGGCGATAAAGTTCACAACGGCCTCGGAGAGAAAACCTTGTTTCGGATAATCGCCAACGGCGGCTCCGGCATCGCGCTTGGACATTTTCGATCCATCTGCGTTGAGAATCAGCGGGATGTGAGCATATTGCGGTGGTTGTTCACCCAGCGCTTCGATGAGCTGGAGATGCTTCGGTGTGTTCATCAAATGATCCTCACCGCGGATCACATGGGTCATTTTCATTTCGAGGTCATCGACGACGTTGACAAAATGGAATACGTATGAGCCATCGCTACGACGGATGACCATGTCTGGGGTGTTAGATTCATCGCGGTAATCGATGGTGACCTCGCCGCAAACGAGGTCGTGCATCGTGATGGGTTTACGATCAAAACGGAAACGATAGGCGTCGCCGTCTTGGTAAAGTCGATCCGCAGCGAGGAGTTTGTCGAAATAGGTGTCGTAAATATCGTTGCGTTGGGATTGGTAGTAAGGACCGAAATTGCCGCCTTTGTCGGGACCTTCGTCCCAGCCGAGGCCGAGCCATGACATGCCGTCGAAAATCGCCTGGCGTGCTTCCTCGGTGTTGCGCGCGGCATCGGTGTCTTCCACTCGCAGGATGAAAGTGCCCTTGTGCTTGCGAGCGAAGAGCCAATTGAAAAGTGCAGTGCGGGCACCTCCAACGTGGAGGTAGCCGGTGGGTGAGGGAGCGAATCGGGTACGGACGGACATAAATTTCAAATTTCAAGAAGACTAGCCTTGTAGGCTGCGAAGGGCGCCGCGGATGAGGGCTTCGACTGTGGCGGCGGGGTCTGTATCCAGGATGGCGCGCACGGCTTTGCGGGAGTCAACCTGTTTGTAGCCGAGGGCGATGAGAGCGAGTTCCGCATCTGCGGCTTGCGAAGAAACTTCTCCCGAAGCTGCATCTTGCCAAGTATCTGTGACCCCGACCTTGTCTTTGAGTTCAAGAATGATGCGCTCGGCGGTTTTTTTACCTACCCCTTTGGACTTGGATAAAAGCGTGACATCTCCCGCCACAACGGCGGATTTGAACATGGTTACGGGCATTCCGCTGAGAATCGCGATAGCGATTGCAGGGCCAATACCTGAAACACGGTCGATCAGTAGTAGAAACACATCGCGCTCTTCTTCGGTGGCGAAACCGTATAGAGTCTGTGCGTTTTCCCGAATATGCAGGTGGGTGCGCAGATCCACAAATGAGCCCTCAACCGGGTGAAGTTTATCAAAAGTAGAGATCGGAATAATGGTTTCATAGCCGACCCCATGGCAATCGACGACGAGTCGGTTCGGGTAAGCCTCGATGATGTTTCCTCTTATTCTTGCGATCATGGATGAGGTTTTCGGTTAAATGGCGGAGGTTGCAAGAGGGAAGGTGTCTAAAATTGAATAAATTGTTGCCTAGGGGCTTAGGATAAAGCATTTAATCAAACAGCAAAACATTGTTTTCAGCTCCGAGAATAGACTAAAATTTAATATGTCACAGACAGATGATGATATCGTGCTTTGTTTTGCATGCGGCAACCCGATGTCGGTGGCGAGCTTGCCCCCATACTCACGCGTTGCCTGTCCCACTTGTGGTGAGGAAAATCGGATAAAAAAACAATTCGGACCTTATACGGTAACCAAACGCCACGCGATTGGCGGGATGAGCTCGGTCTTTGCTGGAATCGATGTAACCTTGAATCGTGAGGTCGCCCTGAAGATATTGAGTGAAGAGTATTCAAAAGATGAAAAGCGTATTGCTGCTTTCGAAGACGAGGCGCGCTTGACGGCTTCTTTTAGTCACCCACATGTGGTAAAAATTCTCACCACCGGTCGTGCGTTTGGGCTTTTCTATATTGCGATGGAATTTGTTCCTGGGGGACATCTGGAACAAAGAATATACAAGGAAGGAAAGATTTCGGAAGCTGAGATGCTGCCCTTAGCGATTCAAATTGCGGAAGGTTTAAAAGGCGCCCAGGCGGCCGGCTTGATTCACCGAGATATCAAGCCTGGAAACATTCTATTCGATGCCGAGGGCAATGCAAAAATCGTAGACTTCGGTCTTGCTCTGGTTACCAAGGGTGGAGAGGCAAAAGCCGATGAGATTTGGGCCACACCATACTATGTTCCACCAGAAGCGATCGAGGGTGGAGTTGAGGATTTCCGATCGGATATTTACGCTTTCGGTGCGACTCTTTATCACGCCTTATCGGGTGTGCCATCTTGCACAGAGGATAGCATGGACACCAAGTTGTTGCGTATCGCCAAAACCAAGGTGATCCCACTCAAACGAGTGGCTCCGGAAATTTCCTATGAAACATGTGCGATTGTCGATCGCGCTATGTCATACGATCCAAGAAACCGCTACCGAAGCTACGATGAAATGATCATCGCTTTACAAGGTGCTATTAAAGCATTGGAAAATGGCGGAGGTCACAAAGTTACAGCTGCTCATGCTCATGCTCATGCGCACGCCATCCAACGGATGCAATTACGTGAGAAACAGAAGAAGAACTTGATCATCACGATTGTTTCCTTAGTCGTTGTTTTGATTCTAGCGTTCGTATTTATCAGGCTCCTTAATTCAGATGGTGGCACCACGCTCACAGTTATAGATACGGGTCACACTGAAATACATAATACTGATAACAGTAAGCAAATCATTGGCCAGTATAACGGTGCGAAAAGCCTGATGAATCAGGGTAAATACAGAGAATCAGAAGAAGCATTTATCAAGCTTTTTTCTAACCCGAAAGTCGAAGAGCCTACCCGTACTTGGGCCGGACTTGATGGGGTTGCTTCAGCATTGTTAGATGGTCGGACTGGAGACACAATCAGGCATGCCAAATCTATTAGTGAGCATATCGATAGGCATGCTTCTGATTTGCCTGCAGGTTTTGCATCGGCATTGTCGCCAGCACTCAAGAGCCTGGAACGACCAGAATTTCAGGATGTGGAAATACTGAACTTCACTAAGAACGATGATGAACACATGATGGCTTGCATGATTCATGGTTTGAAAAATTGGGAACATGGTGGATTGGATCAGGCTGTTCCATTTTTCGAAAAAATTACCGATGGGGTTGATCTGAATCACAACGGCACTCTGGCGTGGTATCGAAAAACCGCTGATAACTATCTAAGTGATTATAAGCTCCTTAAATCGAGTGCGATGAACTCCACTCCTTCTACTCAGAATCAATGCAAAGTCGCGATTGGACAATTGCAAGGAATTTCCAATCAGTTGAAAACTCGAGGACGTGCGAAATACAATGTTCGCTCAAGGCAATCTGATCTGGATCAGCATGGGAAGTATCTCGAAAAACTAATCAGTGGTGAGTAAGATACGATTTTGATTATGGGATTCATCCCAATTGTTGAACGAATATTTTATCGAATCTGGATTCTCAAAAATGAAGGGGCTGTACTAGCTAAGTGATCTAAAATCACTAAACTAGCCCAGTCCATGTATCAAAGAAAAAGTCGATTATCAGCCTACAAACAAGGAGATCTAATTAAGCTCTTTGTGGCTGGTGCTACCG
>JBILAN010000107.1:0-6645 GCA_044354135.1 Luteolibacter sp. | reverse complement strand
GAGGATTTCGAGTGATCGGAAATACCGAGGTATTGCAAACCGAGATCCATTGCCTCCTCCACCATGCCCTCGAGGCTGTCTTTGCCATCGGATGCCGTGGTGTGGCTGTGAAATGTGCCGCGCAAATTCATCAACTCCACCAAACTCGGCAGTTGATTCTCTGCCGCAGCTTCGATCTCGCCACGGTTCTCACGTAACTCCGGCTCGATATACTGCAAACCTAGTAGTTTATAAATATCCTTCTCTTCTTCTACTACGGGTCGATCGATTTCATCGCTGATTGGATTAAGTCCATACTCGTTCAGCGACCAACCCTTCTTCAACGCCAACGATCGCAGCGCAACGTTGTGCTCCTTGGAACCCGTGAAATACTGCAGCGCAAACGGAAACTCCTCATTCTTGACCGCCCGCAAATCGCAATGCATCCCGTTTTTCAAACGCACCGAGGCCTTGGTTTCTCCGCAAGCAATGATTGATTCCACTTCAGGAAGTGTTGTGAAATCCTCACACACCAGCGCACCTTCTTTTGTCGCCACCAAGAAATCCAGATCGCCTACGGTCTCTTTAGCTCTCCGATAAGAACCCGCCACCGCAACCCGCGATATCTCCGGATGCATCCGCAACATTTCTAAAATCCCTTCCACCACGATTCCGGTTTTTCCTAACAAAAACCGATCCGCAAACTTTTCATTCGCCGAGATCCCTTCGAGGATCTTGCTTTGCGTTTTCTCACCAAAACCCGCGAGCTTTGCGACACTTCCCTCCACACATGCCGCTTTGAGTTTCTCTAACGAAACCACTCCGAGTTCATCATAAAGCACCTTGATCTTCTTCGGTCCCAAGCCCTGCACCTCGAACAGATCGAAAATACTCGGCGGAAATTCCTCCTTGAGTTTTTCGTAAAATTCCAGCTTGCCCGTCTTTGCCAGTTCACCCAATTTATCCCGCAAGGCCTCGCCTATGCCTTTCACGCCCACCAAAGCATCATTCTTCGCCAGCGCCACCACATCCTCTTCCATGGCGAGCACCACCTCGGCTCCATGCCGATAAGCCCGCACTTTGAACGGATTCTCGCCCTTCAACTCTAATAACAGAGCGATCTTCTCCAAAACCCCAGCCATTTCTTCGCGATTCATATCGCCAAAAATGTGTCGTTCATTCCCCTAGTGCGCAAGCACGCACAGGAAACTCAATCATTTGTCACAAATTTCCCCATAATTTCTAAAATTTAGGTTTCCCCTTGGCGCTAAAGCCGCAATCCTCCCGCCGTTATGAGCAATCGTCTTGAAGGAAAAGTTCTCGTCGCCCAGGGCGGCGGCCCCACCCCAGTGATCAACCAGAGCGTCGTCGGCGTCGCTCTTGAAGCCCGCAAATTCTCGCAGGTCACTTCGATTTACGGAGCCGTCCATGGCGTATCCGGAATCATCAACGAAAACTTCGTCGATCTCACCCGCGAAACCACCCACAACCTCGAACAGGTCGCCGGCACTCCATCTTCCGGTTTGCTCTCCACCCGCGACAAACCCAACGAGGAATATTGCGCGCGCATGTTCGAAGTCATGAAAGCCCATGACATCCGCTACTTCTTCTACGTTGGTGGAAACGACTCGTCCGACACCGTCCGTATTGTGAATGAGCAGGCACAAGCCGCAAACTACGAATTGCGCGCGATCCATATTCCGAAAACGATCGATAACGATCTCATGGAAAACGATCACTGCCCAGGCTTCGGTTCTGCAGCACGTTTTGTCGCTCAAGCATTTATGGGTGTGAATCTCGACAACCGCGCGCTGCAAGGCGTTTATATCGGTTGCGTGATGGGTCGCCACGCCGGTTTCCTCACTGCATCTTCAGCCCTTGCACAAAAATATTACAACGATGGTCCACACCTCATCTATTTACCTGAACGCCACTTCAAAACCGAGCAGTTACTCGCCGATGTGGATCGCGTTTATTCCAAATACGGTATTTGCACGATTGCTGTTTCCGAAGGTATCTCCGATCCCGATGGCACCCCGATGATCGTTAAACTTCTGGGTAAAGAGGAGCGTGACTCACACGGCAATGTCCAGCTTTCTGGAACGGGCGCGCTTGGTGATCTTTTAGCCGACACCATTCGCGACGGCCTTAAGATAAAACGGGTTCGTTCCGATACTTTTGGCTATCTCCAACGTTCCTTCATGGGCATTCAATCCGATCGCGATTCGCGTGAAGCGCGTGAGGTCGGCGAAAAAGCCGTTCAATTCGCGATGTGGGACAACGTTGATGGCTCAGTTGCAATCAAGCGCCCTGTGCTCGATTACTCTGTTGATTACGAACTTGTGGATATCAGCAAGGTCGCTGGAAAAACCCGCCACATGCCGGACAACTTCATCAATGAAGCAGGCAACGGTATAACCCAGGATTTCATGAATTACTGTCGCCCGCTGCTAGGTTCTAACATGCCTGAGCCACATCGTCTTCGCGCACCGTCTGTGCCGAAAATTCTTAAGAAATAATTCTTAGCGGATTTGTTAGAAACAGAATTAAAGAACCTTAGGATTTGTCAGATTTGACAAATCAGTCGGATCATTTATCCTTATTTTCTTTTTTCTCAGGCTCAGCTATTTCTGAACCCTCTCTGGCTTTGCGACGCTTCTCGGCCATTAGCTTTTCAAAAGTTACATCGCCACCTTCCGTAGTGGCTTTTGGTTTTACATCGACTTTTGTTGGAGGTGTAAGCGATTCTTTGCCCAACATCGCACGTGCCTTATCATAGAGGTAGACCATCATTACAAGCACCACTAGGTGAAAGATCAGCGATAGTAACCACTTACTGCCTTTCTTCTTAACTTTCACTTTTTTGACCATACCCATTTAAAATAATTAATGTTTTAGAATCTTAAAGCCAGTTTTTACCTGAATAAACCCAGAAACCGCAGTTAGCACTGCAGTTTCTGGAAGTTAGCGGTTAAATGCTTTTTTAGGAAAATTCCGGATCAACACGATGAATGGTTGGCTCGGCCATTTGATGAAAAGCTTAGCTGATAAAGTTTATTTGAGAGACCTATCTTCACCTAATAACTTATAACCAATAACTAAAAACCGCCGAAATTCGCAGTGTTAACTGCAGATTCCAGCTTACTTACCGCCAGGGATCTGGAATCCTTCTGGAAACGCAGGTTGCGGAGGGGCGTCCTTGATTTCGACCAATTCGAGTTCGAAGACCAGGGTGCTGTTTGGGCCAATATCAATGCTAGCGCGACGCTCGCCGTAAGCCATGCTGCTAGGAATGAATAATTTCCATTTTGCACCAACTGGCATTGAAGTAAGTGCTTCGCGGAAACCATCTACCACTTGCAGGGTCATCTCAACAGGTTTGCCAGCAGGTGATGCATCGAATTCTGTACCATCGATTTTGGTGCCTTTGTAATTCACCATGAATAACTTGTTGTCTTCCACGCCATCGGTAGGAGCGACATATTTTTTATCACCACCCTTGGCGATCACCTCGTATTGAAGACCGCTTTTGTTGGTTGTGATACCTTCTCGCTTGCCGTTTTTAGCAAGGAACTCGGTGCCCGCTTTTAAATTTTCTTCAGCGATCGTTTTTTCACGTGCTTGAATAAACTCACTCAAGCCCATCATGGCTGCCTGAAGTTTTTCTGCATCAACCTCTGGCTTTTTGCCCTGAGCCGCTGAAGTGAATCCCTTCATGAAAATTTCCATGTCAAAATCTCCCAGTGCCACACCGTGCGCGCCAAAGTTTTCTGCAAACGCGCTGCCTGCGCTGTAACCCACCGCATAGGATGAATCTTTCTTGATATCTGCCGCCGCTGGCGCTTTCGGAGCTTGTTTTGCAGCCTCTTGCGCCATGATTAAGCCACTGGCTGAGAGAGCGATCAAGGCTGTCTGGGTGGCACGATTGAATAGGGAATATCTCATAATTTCGTTGAAGTCCGCGAAAAGTAGGGTCCACACCCTTCTCTGTCCAGAACGGCTTTTTGGGAAAATCCGATAATATCAACCAGCCACGGCGTCGTGGACTCCTACCATATGGAAAATATCAAAGCACACACCCCTGTGCGAGACTCCATCTGGCAATCAGTCTAAACAAGGAAAGGAACCGCGATTTTCTATCGCGACCTTGCTGGTGAAATATGCTCATCCGCCTCGCCTCAATCTCACTGGGCTGGTTGGGATTAAAAATCGCGGTTTTTTCTTATTTACCCCACCCACACGCTCTTCAGATACGAATCCTCGGAAAAATCCTCCGGCATTTTCACTCCTTGCATTTTCGGCATGTTTATCATTCGCATGAAATCCCTTTCAGAAATACCTCTGAAATTAGTGCAACATAGCATCCATCCATCCTTCGCTAAAACCTGCTTTGCCAACTCGACTAATTCACCAAAATCTTTTTCCACACGAAACACCTTGCCCTTTTCATCACGTGAAAAGGTCGGAGGATCTAACACAATCCCATCAAAGATTCTTTCCTGTTTTGCAAATCGTTTCAACCAATGAAATGCATCTCCTTTGCAGAAAAAATGTTCGGACTCATCTAAACCATTAAAGCGAAAGTTCCTTTTCGCCCATTCCAAGTATACCGAAGAAAGGTCGAGAGTTGTTGTCTCCGCACCTGCCATCGCAGCTGCGACCGAAAACCCACCGGTGTAGGAAAATAAATTCAGCAACTTTCTGCCTCTCGCCATGCGTTGCATCACCTCAGCTCGATTCAACCGCTGATCCAAAAAAATTCCCTGCGAATAACCACTCGAGAATGAGACTTCAAAATTCAATCGGTTTTCTCTGATCGAAAACGCACCATCCACAGCTTCACCATATAGATGCATCGGCGATTCCTTCTGATGTTGATCCAAACGTTTCCAATAAATACTCCGACCACTCGCTTTTAACCAATCTTTAATCTCTGCGCGAATTTCACCTCTTGGTGTCATCGCCATCCATTTCCCTGCATAATTTTCTAACGCAAATCCCTGAACCCCATCCCCCATCCCATCCACCAGACGCAATGCATTGGTATCTTCATCCAATAGACTAGCCCGTAAATCCACTGCATTATCTAGTAAGGTAGCTACCACTTGCCAATTAAACCACCATCATTACAAAACGAAACTGAAATTTTCGACCTTCGACTTTTAGACCTTCGCATCTTTAACACCTTGCATCCTCCCCTATCCCGCGCCATCTTGTTTACGTGCCAAAGCATTTCATCCGATATGTCTTTTTATGTCTGATGTTCACCTCCTTCAACGGTTGTGCGCCGAGAGACTACTGTGTGCCAGCGGAAAAAGATGGCGAAACCTTTGGATACCGCACCTGGAAACGCGATCATTTGAATCAAGACATCGTCATCATCGGGATTCACGGTTTTTGTGGTGCATCCATCGATTACGCCAATCTCGGAAACTACCTCGTTCAGCGCCAAGCCAACACCGCTATATACGCCTACGAACTCCGCGGCCAAGGCAGCGATCCCATTCACGAGCGTCGCGGCGATATCGGTGATCCCTCGCAATGGTATACCGACCTGAATACCTTTACCCAACTGGTCAAAAAACGCCACCCGAAAGCTAAAATCATCTGGTATGGAGAAAGCATGGGTGCACTCATCGCCACCCACGCGCTCGACTCTGCACCCGCGGGAAAACCGCCCTGCGATGCGCTCGTGCTTTCCTCTCCGATCGTTCGATTCAAAGACGATATCGAACTTTGGAAAATCACCTTGCTCCAGGTCGCAGCCACCACTGTTCCACTCGCTCGTGTTCCGACAGATGCCTTGACTGGCGAGCAAGACATTCAGGTTACCCAAAGCACGGTGCATGGCGAGCAATCCAAAACAAACTCCTACAATGTCGAGAAGCACACTCTACGCCTTCTTGGTACTCTCGCTAGACTCATCGATGGCATGAATTCCTGCGCTTCAAGAATCCAAGTTCCGACACTCGTCCTACTTGGAGAACACGACTATCTAATCACCGACCCCGATGTTCGCGGCTTCATCGCACGCATCCCTGAATCCACAGATAAGACGTATCACTACTACAAAGGCGCATATCACCTACTCATGTATGATGATAAAAAAGAGAAAATCTTCCGCGATGTCGGAAAATGGATTAACCAACAAAGAGCGAAAGATTAAGCTTCGGGCGTTCAACCCTATCTGTAGGCGCCGATCATGGAGTATCCTGTGAAAGTGCAAGTTGCTCATATAGATTCATTCACTTCTAGAGAGATGAGATAATCGAAAGCTAAAAGCGCAGCTTCTCCGTTTCCTTCGTTACCTCCTGTTCAAAAATATTTTACAGGAGCATATGGAGATAACGGAGGGCTGGAACAACCCAGCTATCACACCCCATTATCCAAAATCTCTGAATCGAAAGCATAGCGCGAAGCCCCTTCGTTTCCTTTGTTAACTTCTGTGAAGAAAATATTTTTACCCTATAAACAGAAATGGAACCACAATGGGAGCGAAGCGGACATAGACGAACACAAAAATTAAATCTCTTCGTCAAATGGACACAGATAGACACGGATAATCAAAGAGTTATGAATTTTTTCAGTCTCACCTTTTAGGTGAATGAAGAATTCTTTCTAATCCTCTTAGCATCAGTGTTAATCAGTGTTAATCAGTGTTAATCA
>JBILAN010000037.1:0-21656 GCA_044354135.1 Luteolibacter sp. | reverse complement strand
TAGTGGTTTGGTTAGTTTGTTTACGTTTTCCTTCCGACAATTGCCCCGGAAAAGATGCATCTGGCGGGCACCGGGGCTCCGACCGCTCGCCAGACAAAAGAAAAACGGAGGGCGAACCTAGGGGACCAGAGACCCTTTGCAAGACTAAAGATTGACTGATTCGGCGCTTTTTTGGGATCAAATCAGCCCAAGAGAGCGACTTCCCGCAACGAGCCCAGCACCCAATCGGCACCGGCCTGTTCTAGCTGCTCAGCGGTGAAATGCCCTGTGGCGACAGCCAAGCATCTTGCACTTATGGCATGTGCGCAGGCAATGTCTTTGGGGGTATCTCCGATGATCAAGGTTCGGTCAGGAGTAAATTTCTTTCCTGTGACAGCCAAAGCACGTTCCAGAGCAATATGACCAAGAAGGTTACGATCGGCTCGATCCGAGCCATAGGCTCCGAAAGGAAAGTGATGATGCAGGCCATAGTGGCGGAGTTTAATCTCTGCACCGAGAGCGGTGTTACCCGTCAGCAAGCCAAGTTGAGCATTCTGGCCAGCTAGGTTCTCTAGCAACTCAAACACCCCGTCCAAGACTCTCCCCTCAGCCGGATTTGCCTCCAAACTTTCCTCAAGGTATTTATGATAAATTTCAAAAAAACGATGTGTTAGCTCAGACGAAGGCTCGACTTGAAAATGAACGTAGAGGTTTTCGATGATACCAAGATCGGTCGATCCCGCAAGATCCAAAGGAGGACCGTCGCTACCGAAAACTTCGATAGCCGTTTTCTTGAGTGCTGACATGCCCTTGCCGCCAGTGTCAACCAAAGTTCCGTCAATATCAAAAAGCAGCAACCAAGGTTCGACGCCTGATCTCAGACTCGCAAACAGGTTGCTAAAGTTTCCGTGCATCTGTTTGTTGGTTTAGTGGCTAGAGATCGTAGGTCGTAAATGTCCTATAAGACCTATAATTTCAGGACTCTTTTGTTTCAGATTCAGTCTCAGCCTTGACTTCGGAATCATCATCATGATCGACATACTCTTCTTCCTCCTCATCATGATCGTCTTCTTCAATCAACTCACCATGGAACAGGTGAAAGTGACGTTTCCGCTGATGTGATGGAAGCGGTGATAAAATCATTGCGACGGCTCGACCACCCAAACGTGGTGGCTGATCGACTGCTGCCATGGTTTTCAAATCTTCAATGATGCGTTTGAAAACAACGAACCCGAGTTCTTTGTGGGCGTTTTCACGTCCTTTGAATTGCAGGACGAAACGCACTTTGTGGTTGGTATCAAGGAAAGTCTCGGCACGTCCGAGCTTGATGTTGTAATCGTGCTCTCCGGTGCCGACTCGGAATTTCACTTCCTTCATCTTGGTCGCCGACTTCGACTTACCTTTCTTGAGCTTGGCTTGGGTGTATTTGTATTTCCCGTAGTCGATAATCTTACAAACTGGCGGATCGGCTTGGCCGGCTATTTCAACCAGATCCAGACCAACAGCTTGGGCCTTAGCTAAAGCTTCACGTGACGACATCACCCCAAGCTGCTCACCGTTTGCATTAACGACTCTGACCTTAGGCGCGCGAATTCGATCGTTGATCCGTGTCATATCACGAAAACGACCCCTGTTATTATTATTCTGTGGTTTAGATATAGCTTTGTCCTCCATGTGTATTGATCTGTCTTCTAAGTAAACAACTGTGCGTTCGCACCGCGGCTGACCGGGATGAAGAAAATCTGAGTAAATGACCGAAACAGCACGTCATGAACAATTGGCAAAACCGCATCGAATGGAAGCGGCGTTGATAGGGGCAAGGTGGCGTTTCGAAAATGTCATCACTAAAAATTTAGCTGCGCTTTGAAGCTCGCAGCAATCTGGCTTACGTCGGCAAAATTACGCGGTAACATAGACCAAGCGCAAGAAGGAATTTAACCATTTCAACCCACAATTAGCCCATAACGACAAGGATTTGGTTACTTCGAGCTGATTTAAGATAAAAAAGAAGAAGGACGCAGAAGTGATATAATAGGTGAATTCCATTAGTATTCTCAATCGAGATTGACCAAAAACTACTCCTCCCGCATCTTCCCGCCATGCCAACATCTATGCGTAAAATCGCACATTTCATTTTCCTCAGCGTAGCGATTTCGATCGCATTTCCCTCATGCTTCTCAACTCCTATAGCGCCGATTCGTGGCCAAGTCGTCCAACAGCCAGATCCTTTTCTTATCGCCACCGTCCCACGCACCCCCCCACCTCCTGTCTTTGCGGAAAGTGTGCTTGTTGTCGACATGGCGACCAACCGCAACCTCTATGCAAAAAACGCCGATCAAAAGCGCGCCGTAGCATCGACCCAAAAAATCATCACCGCATTGTGTATTCTGGATGCGGGGAATCTCGATAAAATCGTCACCATCAGCTCCTACGATTCAAATTGCGAACCAACCAAGCTCTATCTTAAACCCGGTGAAAAATACACACGTCGCGAATTACTGAAAGTATTGATGGTGAAAAGTGCAAATGATGTGAGCCGTGCACTCGCTCGTGATGTTGCAGGGAGCGTTGAAAATTTCGCAGTGCTAATGAACCGCAAATGCCAGCAACTCGGGATGAGAAATTCTCATTTCAAAAATCCTCACGGACTAACCGAACCTGGCCAATACTCCACCGCTCGAGATATGGGGATCGCTGCACGCGTTGCTTACCAAAGTTACATTCTCCGCTCCTACAGCAATACCGAATCTTACTTTTTTAAGTACAACGATGGTCGATTGATTGAATTAGAAAACACCAACAAGCTCCTCAAAAAAGTCAGTTTTATCAATGGCCTCAAAACCGGAACCACCAATGCCTCTGGGCGTTGCCTGATTTCCACCGCAGAGCACAATGGAAAATCGGTCGTTTGCGTGGTGTTAAAATCCAACTCTGCAAACATCTGGAGCGATTCCGAGAAACTCATCCGCTGGGCTTTGGATCAACCCACTGCCGAGTGATATTTATCAATCAGTTAACATTTCACCCAGATGGATCCACGCCAACAATTAGATCAATTGGCGAACGATCATCTGCTGCGTTCGCTCCATCCCATAACCAAAAGCCCAGTGGATCTGCGCATCGTTCACGATGGATGCGAAATGTGGAACTTCGCTTCTAACGATTATCTGGGACTCTCGACTTCACCCGAAATCACTTCGGCTTTTATCGATGGTATCAGGATCTACGGCGCAGGCTCAGCAGCCTCCAGGCTCATCACAGGAACATTCACCGCACATGTCGAACTAGAAAAATTGATCGCCTCTGCGAAACACTCCGAAGCAGCGCTGACATTTAGCTCAGGTTTTACAACTGCACTCTGCGCTATTCCAGTCATCGTTGAAAAAGGTGACTTCATCGTCGTAGACAGACTCGCTCACGCCTGTTTGATCGATGCCGCCCGCCATTCTCAAGCCACGCTTCGCGTTTTTCCTCACAACGATCTATCACAACTCGCCTCTACTTTATCAAAACTCCGCAGCAAACATCCAAAATCACGGATCTTGGTAGTCACGGAATCAATTTTTTCAATGGACGGCGATCGCTGTCCCCTGCGTGAAATCGTTGATATCTGCGAAGCTAATCATGCGAATATTCTATTAGATGAAGCACATGCCATCGGCATCCTCGGGCCGACAGGGATGGGTCTCGCTGAAGAACTTGGCCTGCAGGATCGTATCGACTTTCAAATGGGCACGCTTAGCAAAGCAGTTGGCTTGTCAGGAGGCTACATCGCGGCATCGCGGGATTGGATCGACCTCATGATCAATCGCGCGAGGCCTTTCATCTACACCACAGCACCGCAACCTGCCTTAGCTCACGCAGCAATTTCAGCACTCCAACTGATCCGTTCACAAGCAGGTGCGATATTGCGAGAAAAGCTATTTGAAAACATTTCCATCCTAAAACCCAAGCATCCTAGCGCAATTCTGCCCGTGATCTTGGGCGAGTATCGAACCGCTTTGGACGCAGCGAAAAATCTCAAGCAAAAGGGTTACCTTATCCCTGCGATCCGCTTTCCAACAGTTCCAAAACATACCGCCCGATTGAGGATTACGCTTTCCGCGAAACACCCAACCGAAGTGGTGAAGGATTTATCCAAGAATTTGAATCTGATTTACTAAAGCAGACTTACCTAACAGATTATTTCTTTTTCTGCTCAGCTTTGACGCGCTCGAGTTCTTCCTTACCCTTCGCCAATTCCTCTTTGGTCATGTTTTTCTCAATTTCCTTAATGACATCAGCAGCTGCTTTCTCACCTGCTTCGGAAGCAAGCTGAGCGAGTGCCCAAGCAGAAGGCTTATTGACTGGCATCGCTGCACCAGCTGCATTGAAGCGAGCTAGTGCCAACATAGCACTTGGATTGCCTTGTTGCGCAGCCATTGCGTAAAGCTTGGCTGCGTTTTCAAAACTTTGTTGCACACCTGCACCGCGCTCGTGAAGAGCACCAAGATTGTTTTGCGCTGCAGGCAATCCAGCTTGTGCTGCCCGACCAAACCATGAGAGTGCCGCGGAAATATCTGCCACACCCATTTTACCCGAGAGATAAAATAATCCGAGTTCATTCTGAGCGAGAGGCATTCCTGCATTCGCAGCAGTTAGAAGATGTCCGTAAGCTTTGCCGATATCTGGTTTTTCTTCAGACATGATGCTTGATGCTAAAAACAAATGCGCTTGAGCATTTCCTGCCTGAGCGGATTTCCCTAATAATTCGACCGCACGCTCAGTATCCTTTTTCGTGCCTTTACCCTCCATATGGAAGGAAGCAGATTTCAACATACATTCTGCATGTCCTGCTTCAGCTCCTTTATCATAGAAGCCCAATGCCGCTTTAGGATCATTTTTAATGTTTGCTTGGTAATCTCCAAGAGCTAACCAGCCAGCGAAATTACCAGCCTTGATTGCTTTATCTAACCACTCGGCACCCTTTTTCTCATCCGAAGCAGATACGTCCTTGCCCATGAGTCGAATACCCACTGCAACCATGGCAGCTGAATCGCCTTTTTCCGCAGCTTTGATAAAATATTCAAATGCCGTCTTAGTATTAACCAAAGGGGTTTTCCCAAACTGGCCATCATAAAGACGTCCGAGGAGGACCATGGATTGCACATCTCCAGCATTTGCAGCTTTAGACCACCATTTCACTGCCGTCTCTGGAGCAGGTTCTGGAGTTAAACGACCCAATAAAAATGCTTCACCGAGTAGGCGTCCAGCAACCGTAGGATCTGTAGTAGCCTGCTTTTCTAGAGTCTCTCTGCCTTCTTGTGCCTGATCGCCCACACCTGAAGTCAGTAATAAACTCGCTAAGCGATAAATTGAGTCGGCATGACTTTTTTCCTGACCCTTGCGATAATACTCAATCGCCTTCTCCCGTGAACCTTCTACTCCTTGGCCAAGCTCATAAGCGAAACCTAAAAGATAGATCGCATCCTTATCGCCTTTATCAGCAAGTGGTTTAGCAAGCTCTACCGCCTTGGCATGCTCGCCTTTGTCGAAAGTCTCATATGCTACCGAGGCGGGGCTGGATGCTGGGAGCTTTGGTGACGTAACAGCGGACGTAGGTGAGGTCGGAGTAGAGCCATCAGCGGCATTAAGCGTAATCGCGGAATAGGCATTTAGAGTTCCCAGTAATAGAATAGCGGCACCGATATGAATTTTCATAGAAAGCTTTCATAAACGCAGATTCCCTCATCTGGCAAGTTTCTTATTTGGAATTTTCTTCAATATCACTCCCCCAGCATCAATAATAAATACATCGCTAGGTCGTGTTTTGGGGCCTTATCAAATAGCTCAATACGATCCTTAAATACGAGAAGTGCCTCGTTTTCCGAAGAATCAAAGCCGATATCACTTCTTGAAACGTCATTCGCGACAATGAGATCGCAGCCTTTTTTCTCCAGTTTCACCCGAGCATTCGCCTCAAGATGTTCGGTTTCTGCAGAAAAACCGACCAGAAACCCCTCAAAACCCATCACCTCTCTCGCAGAACCAAGGATGTCTCTGGTTTTCACTAATTCCAAACTCAGGCAATCCCGTTCTTTTTTGATTTTCTGATCCGAAACTTTTACAGGCGTGTAGTCCGCGACTGCCGCCGCAAAAAACGCAGCACCCATCTTGGGCAAATACCTCGCCACCACGTCATACATCTCCGCTGCGCTCTCAACCGGAATGAAATCAACACCAGCAGGAACATCAAGCGAGGTCGGCCCGGAAACTAACAATACCTGATGCCCAGCATGCACGGCGGCATCAGCAATTGCGTATCCCATTTTTCCCGAAGAACGATTCGTCAGGAAACGAACTGGATCGATCGCTTCTCGCGTTGGGCCTGCGGTGATGAGAATTTTCATAGCGAAAAGAAACGAATGCCCGCTCATCCAATCAGGTGCAGCGATCTTTGAAAGGCAGAAACATGGGCTGCGACACGTTTACTGAGATCTGATCGACTCGGAGTCTCAAAAGTGAAGGATAAGGGGCAACCCAGTTTGGCGAGATAGATCGCCTCTGGCCATGCGTCCGGCAAATCTGCCTCCGCACCATGATAAATCCAACCCGGAGCACGCGGCTCATGTCCATCGATCTCAGTAGCGGACTCTGCAGGAAAAATTCCAGCCACCTCCTCCAAAATACCAGCCGCACGCTGTGGCTGATCTTCTAACAAATTGATTTCGTAAAAATAAAATCCCTCGGTCTCCCAATCCTCATGCATCGAAATAAACACATCCGGTATCCGATCCCGTTTTAACCACCTGGCATGCGCTGCAATCTCCGCAGAGGATTGCTGGAGGTAATCACGATTCAAATCCACCCAGTCACGATTCTCTCTCCTGCCTATTGCAAGCCCGCTTGGATTCAACGCCGGACATATCGACCAATGATTACAATCCGAAAAACCACCCTGACGCATTAGCTCTAACAAAGCTAGAGGCCCAGCCGGCTCATCACCGTGAATCCCTGCTGAAGCATAAATCAACGGCCCATTGCCGTCTCTCACCCAAGCCATCAGCGGTCCATCCTGCGTATCAAATAAAATTTCAGAACGAAATCCCTGACGTAACGCAGCCGCTGCGAACTCATCGAGATAATCTGGCCATTTTAAAAGTTCACCCATGCAGATCGTGAGTTAAGGCTTCTGGAAGATTTCAACAAAGAACCGTTTCATATCTTCCCAAGAACGTTGATCCGCTTTTTCGTTATAGGCAGCACCTTTCGATGGATCGTTGCCCGCCTCTTTCTGAGTGAACGCATGCACCGCTCCGTTATAAGAAACCATCCTCATATTGGCACCCGCTGCTTCCATTTCTTTTTTAAAAGCATCAACTTCGGCGGCCGGCACAAAGGGATCCGCCGCACCATGCACAACAAACACCTTCGCAGGAATAGCGCCTTTTTTGGCTGTTAGCCCCGCTGCTGAAGACAAGCCACCGTGAAACGAGACCACACCATTTAACTTCACTCCCGCACGCGCAAGCTCAAGCACACCAGTTCCGCCGAAACAATATCCAATCGCCGCAAGCTCGCTGAGATCGGTGTGTTGATCCGATTTCAGCACATCCAAGCCCGCAAGCATGCGTGCGCGGAAAAGCTCACGATCTCCTTTATATTTTCCTGCAACCGTTCCCGACTCTGGTGGCTGAGGTCGAATCCCGATTCCATATACATCCGCTGCAAACACATTGTAACCCAACTCGGCAAGCATCCGCGCCCGCATCTTTTCATAATCTGTAAGCCCATTCCACTGATGGATGATCAAAACTCCTGGACGTTTACCTTCGATTCGATCGTCGTAAACATGAAACCCCTCCATCTCCACCTCACCGAGCTTGTATTTCACGCTACTCTCAACCATCGCCGCACCCAATGGCATCAGCCCGCACAAACCTACAACGAAGGAAATGATCTTTTTCATGCCCACATGAAAACCCACTAACCCACCTCACGTCAAACGGGGATATTTGGGAATATTAAGACTTTAACCACGGATTACACGGAATGCACGGAGTAGGTGCCTGAGCGCTGGTTAGTTGCCTTGATTTCGCTGTGTGGATAAATTGAAATTAACGTTTAGTGTGGCAACAAACACTCCGTGTACTCCGTGCATTCCGTGGTTAAAATTTCTCTTAACGTTTGAGCCGTATCGAAGTCGATTTCCCGTGCGCATCCAATCCCTCCAACCGCGCGAATTCTTCAATCACCGACAAGGATTTCTCAACCGCCCGCTTGTCCATTTTCACAATGCTGGTGCGACGTTGGAACTGATCGGCACGCAGTCCGGAAAAAGACCTGCCTGCTCCACCCGTAGGCAAGGTGTGGCTCGGTCCGGCGAGAAAATCGCCGACCGCTACCGGTGAATCAGCACCAAGATAAATTGCACCCGCCGTGCGGATTTGCGCAAGCACATCGTCTTCATCTTTCACGATCAACGAAAGGTGCTCCGGTGCAAACGCATTCACAATCGCGACGCCTTCGGCCATTGATTTCACATGCAACAAAAACGTGCTGGTTTTCAAAACTTCCTTGATGATTTTCGAGCGACTCAACTGCGCCGTCTGCTTCTCAATCTCCACGCGAACTTTTTCTAACAACGCGGATGAGGTCGTCAGGAAACCCACCGCGCTATCGCCGCCGTGCTCGGCTTGTGCGAGCATATCCGCAGCGATATAGGCGGCTTTTGCCGAGGCATCTGCCAAAATCAAAATCTCACTTGGTCCCGGGAGAAGATCAATGGATACCGCACCCACGAGTTGGCGTTTTGCCTCGACCACAAAGCGGTTTCCCGGTCCGAAAATACGATCCACCGGAGCTATCGTTTTTGTTCCGAGTGCCATCGCTGCAATCGCTTGCGCACCGCCGACCTTGATCGCCTGGGTCACCCCCGCTTGTTTCAACGCATATAACAACGCAGGATTCACCGAGCCATCAGGACCACATGGAGTTGCTGCAAAAATTTCTGGAACACCTGCCGCTTGAGCAAATCCTGCCGTCATCAATGCCGTGGAAACCAAAGGGGCTTTTCCACCAGGAACATAAACGCCCACGCGATCGAACGGCGTGAATCGTTCACCAATCACTGCGCCTTCGGCATTTTTCGCTGACCAATCCTTGCGCATGCTTTTCTGCGCAAACGCATGAATGTTTTTTAAACTCCTCCGGATCGCTTCACGCGTCGCTTTTGTCACTGATGCTTCTGCCTTTGCAAATTCCTTATCACTAATAAACAACTGACTCTTCGTCAGCTTCGCACCGTCAAAACGATGCGTGAACTCAATCAATGCATCGTCACCTTCAAAGGCAACTTTCGCAATAATATCAGTCACCAAATCCCTCACCGAATCCTCAGGAATAGCCCGTCGATTCAGTCGCTTGACGAACGAGGGATAGCTGGCATCTTTGTAAGACAAAATCTTCATACGGTTGGTGTGGACGGAAAGATGCACACTCTTACCCGTAACGCCAACCCTCAATAAAGATTTCAATCGCCGTTTTTGTAAGAAATACCCCAGAAATAACGTTAAACTTGAACCGTTTTGATAAAGTCCTTTAAGTTATATTGCCTGATCGCAAGCTTAAGCTCAGTCGGCCATCCTCTCATGGCTGGCGAGGTTAGCTTCAATCGAGACATCAGGCCTATTTTTCTCAAAAATTGCACCGCCTGCCACGGCGGAGTCAAAGAGGCGGGCGGAATCTCATTTATCTACAGGGAACGCGCTCTCCTTGAGGGCGAATCGGGAAAGAACGCCATCGTCCCCGGAAAACCTGAATCTTCGGAAATGATGCGACGCATCCGCAGCACGGATCCGGATGAAATGATGCCGCAACCCAAGCACGGTACGCCGCTCAAGCCTGCCGATATCGAGCTGATCGAAACATGGATTTCTGAGGGCGCAAAATGGGAAGAGCATTGGGCATTCATGCCGCCAATCGAAAAAAAGAATCCGGCGCTTAAAAACGAATCTTGGACAACCCAACCGCTCGATCGCTTTGTTTTAGAATCCATCGAAAAAAATAAACTCACCCCGTCTCCCCAAGCCAGCCCTGCAGAGTGGTTGCGCCGCGTCAGCTTCGATCTAACAGGTCTACCGCCAACTATTGACGAGCTTAAAGAACTCGAAACCGCATGGAACACGGATGGAAAAGCAGCTCGTGAGAAAGCCGTCGATCGCCTGCTGGCATCCCCAGCCTACGGTGAGCGCTGGGCAACCGTTTGGTTAGATCTTGCCCGCTATGCCGATACCTTTGGATTTGAAAAAGATCCCCACCGCGACATCTGGCCATGGAAGGATTGGGTCATACGCTCTCTAAATGCGGACATGCCTTACGATCAATTCACGATCGAACAAATGGCCGGCGATCTTTTGCCCAACGCAACCGCGGACCAAATCCTCGCCACCGCGTTTCACCGCAACACCCAGACCAACACCGAAGGTGGAACGGATGATGAGGAATACCGCGTCGCCGCTGTGATTGACCGCATCTCCACCGTCTGGACGACCTGGCAAGCCACCACTTTCGGATGTGTCCAATGCCACTCCCACCCCTACGATCCCATCGCACACGAGGAATTTTATGAGTTCATGGATTTCTTCAACCAATCTGAAGACTCCGACCTCAAAAACGAATATCCCAAAATCAAACTTGCTGGCGATGAATGGGTGAAGCTCAATCGTGAAACCCGCGCCCTGCGCGAAGTACTTGATGCTGAAGGTCGCGAGATTTCCGACACACCATGGAAAATTTTGGAAAATATTTCTTTCGCCCCCCAGCACGGAACGATGCGCATCGACAAGGATGGCATGATCCTCAGTGAAGGCAACCTGCGCTCACGAACCACCCACAAAATTTCCGGCCACCTTCCAAAAATCGACGCGTTGAAACTCTCGATCTATCCGCAAAGTGATGATCCGAAAAACTGGCCGGAGATCGGCGCTTTCGTGACCTTGTTTCATATCGATAAAGTTTCCACCGATGGCAAACGTATCCCGGTGCCGATGGGTGAAGTCATCGCGGATCATCTCTCTGGCTCGACAGATCCCATGAGCGCGTTCGCACAGAAAGGCATCGGCGAACGTTTCCTGCGTTTCAAAGATCCGACCGGCGGAGACGGCGCAACTTCAGGTCTAGGTGAATTTCCACGCATCGCGGGGCCACGCAAGTTTGTGATTCTTCCCGAAAATCAGATCACCCTCCAACCCGGAGAGTTTATTGAAATATCGCTCAAACAAGGCGCCAACGCCAACGAGAGCCAACCCGCTTATGTCCGCAGATTCAAAATAGAAGCCGCGGAAGACGTGCGCTACGCCGTCCTAAGATCAAACCCAAAACGAACCGAAACGTGGCAAAAAGTTTTCGATAATCTGGATCGCATGCTGGCACTGAAAGGCACGGAGGTTCCTGTCATGGCGGATCGGCCTGCAGCAGGAAAACGCGAAACTCGTTTGTTCGCCCGCGGCAACCGTCTGACCAAGGAACAGGTTGTCAAAGCCGATGTCCCCGATTTGCTCCGTGGAAATTTCCCAAAAAAAGAAGAGGTTAATCGTCTCGATATGGCACGCTGGATAGCGAGTTCCAAAAACCCCCTTACCGCACGCGTCATGATCAATCGCCTCTGGGGTGAAATGTTCGGGATTGGCATTGTCGAGACCATGGAGGACTTCGGCACCTCCGGAACCCTGCCTTCCAATCCCGCCTTGCTCGATCACCTCGCCCTGCGCTTTCAGGGTGAGCACAAGTGGTCTATCAAAAAAGCCCTTCGCGAAATCACCCTCTCTTCAACTTACCTTCAAACATCCAAAGCCACGCCTGCGGGACTTGAGAGAGATCCAAAAAACCAACTCCTCGCACGCGGTCCGAGAAATCGCCTCAGCGCGGAGATGGTCCGCGATCAAGCACTTGCCACTTCCGGTTTGCTCTCCAGGAAAATGTATGGTCACCCCGTTTATCCTCCACAACCCGCAGGCGTATGGAATTCTGTTTACAGCGGTGCAAACTGGAATGAGTCCAAAGGCGAGGATAAATACCGCAGAGGGCTTTACACCTATGTCAAACGCACCAGTGGCTTCCCCGGTTTCCTGACATTCGATGCACCAAGTCGCGATGTTTGCTCGGCACGACGCATCATTTCCAACACGCCTCTGCAAGCGCTTGTCACCATGAATGATCCCGCTCACATCGAAGCCGCTGCCGCTCTAGCTGAAAAAATGCGCCAACATTCAGGTGAGCTCGACGCACAAATCAGCTTTGCCTATCTGACCATCACCCAACATCAGGCGGGTCCTCATATCATCAAAGAGTTAGTCGCTCTTTATCAGGACTTGAAAAAGGAAACACCCGAGGCGAAAAGTTCAATGGGACCCGATCCCGCTCTCACCCTCACCGCCAACACGATCCTTAACCTCGACGCCGCACTCACCAAATGAACCGACTCGAACAAGAAATCCGCCTAACCGAACTTTCCCACCTCACACGTCGGCATTTCCTCTCGAAATGCACGACTGGCTTGGGTGCGATGTGGGCTTCTACGATGCTGGGAAACCAACTTTATGGTGCATCTCAAAAACTCGTTAAAGATCCGTCCAATCCTCTTGCTCCTTCGATGCCATTGCTTCCTGGGAAAGCGAAACGCGTCATCTACCTCCACATGGCGGGTGCTCCGTCCCAGCTCGAACTCTTCGACTACAAACCCGAGCTCGAAAAACTCAATGGTAAGGATTGCCCCAAAGAATTTCTCGAAGGCAAACAGTTCGCCTTCATCCAAGGCGTGCCAAAAATGTTAGGCTCTCAATTCCCTTTCAAGCAGCATGGGCAAAGTGGCGCATGGATATCCGACCGACTTCCTAACTTATCCACCATGGCGGATGAGATGTGTTTCATCAAATCCATGCACACGGATCAGTTCAACCACGGTCCCGCACAACTTCTCGTCCACACAGGCACCCAAAACCTCGGTGCGCCATCCATCGGTGCATGGGCCACTTATGGTCTCGGATCAGAAAACCAAAACCTCCCCGGTTTTATTGTTCTGACATCCGGCGGAAAAAATCCCGATGCCGGAAAATCCGTTTGGGGCTCAGGCTATCTTCCCTCAGTTTACCAGGGCGTTCAATGTCGCTCGGAAGGAGAACCCGTCCTTTATCTGAAAAACCCGGATGGCGTGAGCCGGGACATGCGTCGCCGCTCAATTGATGCGCTCGACCGCATCAACCAAAAAATCGCGGAAGAAACCGGCGATCCTGAAACCGTCACACGGATTGCCCAATACGAGATGGCATACCGGATGCAAATGCACGCGACCGATGCGTTTGATCTCAAACAGGAAAATGAAGCCACCCATGCGATGTATGGCACGCAGCCGGGCAAAGAATCATTTGCCAACAACTGCCTGCTAGCTCGCCGACTCGCAGAACGCGGCGTCCGCTACATCCAGCTATTCGATTGGGGTTGGGACTCCCATGGAATTAGCAAAGACAACGATCTTAAACTGGGTTTCACCGATCTTTGCAACCGTATCGACAAACCCATCACCGCGCTTCTTCAAGATCTCAAACGCCGTGGCATGCTGGAGGACACGCTTGTGGTTTGGGGCGGTGAATTCGGACGGACCCCCATGCGGGAGAACCGCGGTGGTGGTGAAATGTCCTTTGTCGGCCGCGATCACAACCCCGGAGGCTTCACCATCTGGATGGCAGGCGGCGGCGTGAAAGCGGGAACATCCTACGGCGAAACCGATCCCATCGGCTATGAGGCGATCAAAAACAAAGTTTCCGTCCACGATCTCCATGCCACCATGCTGCACCTGCTGGGCTTCGATCACGAAAAACTCAGCTTCCCCTTCCAAGGTGTCGGCCAACGCCTGACCAACATCACCAAACCCGGCACAAAAGTGGTGAAAGCTGTGATTGCGTAGGGTTCCCGGTTCTCAGCTCTTCCCTCTCAGCTCTGCGCGAATTGCTCGCAGAGCAATTCCAAGTCCACCAACCACAAACAGCATCGGAAACCATATCGAATATCCTGCTGCTTTTGAATCTGGCTTGAGCATCGTAAAATTTTCATCGGCTGGATTCACGTAGACCGTGACCTTTTCCCCAACAGGATAATCACTCATCAAATCTTCGATCTTATTACGCTTGTTGTATTTCGGATTCCCCCGGAAACCATAGCGCTCCCCCGTTTTCCTATCCCCTTTCCAATCATAGCCGTATCGGATTATCAAACTATACTCCTTGCTAGAAAATTCATTATACCGGTATTCCCCAATTTCAGAAGAAATAACGACCCCTTGCACTTGCGGCCACGCGCGTTGATCGACCGCCCGCATGAAACTGATACCCATCAACACCACAAACAATCCTCCTAGGCCGGCAATAATAAGCCCAAGCATCACCAAAAATACCGTAGAACCTTTCATACGTTAAAAACATAGAACATTTTTAGCAAACAGTCTAAACGCAACTCTAGATTCTCTGATCTATCAAGCGGCTGCATGGTTAGTTCTTTTTAAGCACTAACCATGGTGTTTTCCATCCAAGAGGATTTTTCGAACCAAAGCCGCCGGCCTCGATGAAAAGGTAATCGGTGTCACCTATGTTTTTCACGATCATTTTCTGAGCTATATTTTGCTCAAGATCTAACAAAACATCACCTGACCATATCCAGCGTGGATCTTGAGTGAAACCATCTGCTTGCAAAGTGATTTTTGGAAACGGAGTACGTCCGATGGTTTGCTTGGCCACAGGATCGAAATCCTCAATCTTGGCAACCTGGGATATCACATTCCATGATCCGGTGGCTTTTGGATTGGCAACAAACTTGCCATCGTATTTGAATTTTCCTTCGTTCGGATCTTCGGCATCTTTGGATGGATCCTGCAAATTCTGCCACTCGGTGGAGAGCATGGGAATGAAAGATGCAGCTTTACGAAGAACTTGAGCATCAAGCGAAGGAAGTTTTCTCTCTTCCAGCCACATACTGAAAATACCTTGAGCAACCGGAGGCATCTGAACGATGGCGCGATCACCGTAACGCATGAAAGTGATCGCTGAAATGGTGATGGGTCCTTTGCCAAATTCGCCACTGAATTCAGGAGTAATCCAAGCACCCTGAACGGTATCACCTGCACGACGCCCCAAGCCTTCTTTGGTTTCTACGAGCGGTTTTCCATTGAGGTAAATTTTAAACCCGTCGCCCGCACCAACCCCTTGACCGCGGCTGGCACGGAGACGATAAATATGGCCAGGCTTGGGTGCTGGAATTTCAAAGACGCCACGCACAAGAAGAACCTCTTTATCCCATAGAGTGCGAGGAGCTTCACCCCAATGATTGCGCTCCGCTTTCGAGTTATCTGTTAGCTCGCCTTTGTATTGACCAAAAGGTGGCAGTCCTTTTTTCCAACCCGCTTTCGCAGCATCGAACTCCGGCGCATACCAATTTTCCATGCCACTCGGGACAGTCACCGAACGATAACGCCACGGGGTTTTATCGTAGGCGAGTTTTTCCGCAGGATCGAAGGTGTGATAATCCCATTTGATATTTTTAAGATCAGGACCAAAGGGCTTCCAATCGTATTCAGTAACTCCAACTTTGTTGTAAAGAGATACCAGTCCATCGATCGAATTTGTCACAACACCGTTTTGATTAGGATTGGAGAGTTCACTGAAAATCCTACGGCGGTTTTCACCAATGTATTGGAAGACAAGTTTTTCACTGATCATTGGGAGTATGACTTTTTTAAGCTCAGGACCGAACAGTGCGGGATCAGCAGCTAGGAAAACCTCATCATGCGGCAATGTGGAATCAGGATATTGTTTTTTAGAAACGTTATAAAGCAGGTCGTATCCACCCGGAACACCTGCAAGCGCTCCAGCCAAACGTCCAAGTGTTTGATTGCGGTGACCTCTCAAATCCTGACCGCCCTCCCAACGGGTCTTACCACTGTAATTTTCGTATGCAGCACCCATCGCCTTCAGCGCGACGACACGGACTTTTTCATCTGCAGCAGTTAGTTTTTCTCCCATCAGAAAGAGCGGCCCACCCGTCGTGCTTTGACGAGGTGTGTTCTGGAATAACTCACCCATGGGTGGGAGAACTTTTTCGTAACAACGGCTGTCTGTCGCAACTTGAGCTAATGTCATGAGCGCTCCGTTCTGAAGCCACTGCTCAGAGTGTTTGAGGTAAGAAATGATGAGATCCACGTGCGGGACGATCATGTCCGGCGTGCCTTTTTGGATAAGCGATAAGCATGCATCTTTTACGAACCATGATTCCTTGTCGTCTATAAGGCATTCGATCGCAAGGTCGAAGAGGCGCTTACTCCAATCGAGTGTTGGATCAAATGCTTTGGTAGCAGCACGGAAGCCAGCATTGCGCACTCGCGGATCGCTATGAAGTACGAATTCTTCTAACAATTTTGGCCGGACTTCGAAAGCAGGTTTTGGGAACATATAGTCAGC
The DNA here is from genome assembly GCA_044354135.1 of Luteolibacter sp. Lineage (GTDB taxonomy): Bacteria > Verrucomicrobiota > Verrucomicrobiia > Verrucomicrobiales > Akkermansiaceae > Luteolibacter. Next base: position 5,193 of record JBILAN010000037.1, on the reverse strand, counting down.
AGTTAAACCTGCAGCCACGTTGGCGACCATGCTGCGGATAAGATATTCGGGATGGGAAACATACTGGCGAATTTCATCATCCGTGAGGGGCTTTTGATTAAGACGAATAATGAGTGGCTTGGAGGAGTCTCTAGCTAGGCTTTCACCTGCTATATCTAATTTCTTGCCAGCCTCACCGGGCACAGGATCCATGGAGAGGAAAATATCATCCGCCTCGGCTCCCCAAGGGCGGGTTGGGAGTTGATAAAGTTTGGAAAATTTGGACGGTGGCGCGCCAGTGATGCGCAGGGTTTTGCGTGGGACGGTGTAGGTGATGGCGTAACAGTTGCCCCACTCGACATTGTCGTAACCGGCACCACCGAGAATCGCGAACGAACCATCGAAGCGGCGTGACATTTCGTAATGCCATTTGCGATTGTCCATGAACTCACGGTATTGCTTGGGCTCTTTATCGTGCTTCAATCCCATCGAAGCACTGCGCCAGATCTCACCGATGCCGCCTCCGGTGTGACCGTGAAGCATGAAGGTGGTGGTGTAAAAACTGGTCTTCGCACAGTTGTCACGGGCTTTCGCATAAATGGATTTTTCACCCTCGGGTGTGAGCGATGCAGCGGCAGCCATGGCGAAGGCGAGTTTGCCGTGTTTGCCGTTATCAACAAAGGAGTTTTCCGGCCTGTCATCGCCGTAAGGATTTATACCACGACCCGCATAGCGAAAAAAGTGGATCATCGTGCGGTGCAGAAGGCTATCATTCACGTTGGCACCGCATTGCTTTGCTAGAAGCAAAAATGTCACCACATGCGTTCCGCCGGCATTGAGGTGACCGTTGCCGTAAGCAAGTCCGACAACACCTCCACGTCCTGCCCATGCATCAAGGTATTCGCCTTTTGCTGCGGCATCGACCAAGCCTTGGATAACCGGTAAAGCTTCAGGATCACCTGTGCGGAGATAGTATTCACAAACAGCAAGCCCGCCGTATCCGATGTGCCATGCGTAACCTGATTGCTTTTTACCTTTAAGACTATGCACCCACTCTTTGACTGGCGCGATGTCTTTTTCCTCACCCGTTGAGAGCAAGAACAACATTCCGAAATCTGCGAAACCTTTATTTGATCCTGGCTTGACGAGGTAATCAGCCATATTTCTAACAATTTTATCAGACTTCGGACAATTCAATGGCCAGGTTTTACTGTAAGCGCCTAGCACCGGGATTTTCACAATAACCTCCTTAGCCGCAGCAGCAGCGTTATCCTTTACCATGAACTTCACAGCACCATCCCTAGCCTCGGCTTTTTCAATGATATTGCCCAGCTGGATACGCGGATCGATGTCCTTGAGTTTCTCGCCATTGATTGTCTCGATGATCTGACCCTTTTTCAATGCTCCGGTCGCTTCAGCTGGTGAACCTGGCTCAATTTCACCAACAACCATCCTAAAGGCAGGTTGATGCAGCTCCAAAGCCATGCCAACTGGACCGAAACGCGTGATTGAGTTAACCGTAAGGGTTTCAGGCGGCGCGGTCGAGAAAAGTGGGGTTTCTTTGTAGAAAGACTGAGCATGGGCAATTTCGCCAGAAATCACCAAACCAAAGACCGAGAGGCCGAGGGCGAAGGACTTAGCAAAAACGCAGCGGTGGCGAAGAAATGGGTTAATCATGGGTTAATCATGGGTTAATCATGGGTTGGATATGACCAATACCCCTCATTTACGGAAGTCTTAAAATTTCTGCTGTGCATATTTATTACGTGAAACTTGCATAAAAACAACCCATCTACAGCCCTGTTATTCTTCAAGGTTGAGCTAGACCCAATTGCAGTACATGGTTTCAGCCATGTCCCGCCTACGCGACCCAGACGAGCCGAAGATTTACTTCCTCCCAAACCTCATGACCGCCTGCAACCTTGCCTGCGGTTTCTTGGCTGTACTCATGATTTTCAAGGGACAAATTGAAGTCCAAAAAGCATCTGGCGATGGGGTCATTGCAGCCAAAGAATACTACGAAATCTCACGCCAATACTACCAATACGCCATCCTGCTCATCTTTGGATCCTGTCTCTTCGACCTACTCGATGGCCGCCTCGCCAGACTCGGCGGGCAAGAATCACCCTTCGGCCAGGAATTCGACTCGCTAGCCGACATCATCTCCTTCGGCATGGCTCCCGCAATGTTGATGTCACGTGCCGTCCTGTTCCCACTCGGAAATATCGGTTGGTCGATCGCTCTCATCTACCTCATCTGCGGCGCGATGCGACTCGCTCGCTTCAACTGCCTTGCCTCACTCCCGAAAAAACCCGGCGATAAAAATGATTTCCGCGGCATCCCTATTCCGATGGCCGCCGGATTTATTGCATCTCTAACATTCCTCATCATCGATCTATATAAAAACGACCATGAGGTCGGCGTCTGGAAATACGTTCTCGCAACAGTCATGCTCGGAATATCTTGGTTAATGATCAGCGATGTTCGCTACCCGTCTTTCAAATCGGTCGATTGGAAAACCCGCGGCAGTTATACCGCTATCCTCGGTGCTGTCGTTTTGGTGAGTTTAACCATTCATTTCCGCTACATCATGCCAGTGGTATTATTCAGTGCTTACCTGATATATGGTTTCTTCAGACCTTGGATTTCCCAACGTTTGAGAAAGGAAATCGAGGATTTCTCTGAATCCGATGAAAACCCAACCACCCCAAGTGACAAGACGAAAGAATCCTAAGAATCATGAAGGAAAAATCAAAATCACGAATCCTCCCATGGCTTCTTGTCATTTTCCCGCTGTGGTTGATCGTATCTGCTGCGGTCTTCCTAGTTCAATATTTCAAAAACGAAGCGTCTGAAAAAACCATAGCTGAACAACGTTTTGCCAAAAGCGTATCCGCGGAATCCATTGCCGATGACCTACGGAAAATCATCTCGGTCATTGGCGAGCGCAACACCTCCAAACCCAATCAACTCTCCGCAACCGCTTCCATGATTGAAGGCTCACTCGGACCATCAAACATAGGCTACCAAATTGAAAAAATTACCGGTTCACTAAATTTCCCCATCCTAAAAGTTACAATTCCATCTTCTGGACCATCCGCAGAACCCATTTGGATACTGACTTCATACGATTCCCCTAAAAACTCCCGCGGCGCCGAAAAAAACGCCTCAGGCCTGGTCGCGACTCTCGCCACCGCCCAAGCTCTTGCAGATTTTTCCACACCGCGACCCATCCACTTTCTCTTCATCCCTCACGCAAACGAGGATAACTCGCCCATCCTTGAAACCGTCACTATCATTTCCAACCTCATCAAACCTAACAAACCCAAAGCCATTCTATGCGTTGAGGCAATGAGCGACACGGAGACTCTTATCTTCTCATCCCGCGATACCACCTTATTGCCCTCAGTTGATTATGAGGACTTGGGAAAAATCGTCGGAGCCGAAGTCATTTGCCTTGGGGAAGATTTTGACCTTGCCTCCACGTTGGTTGAAATGGGCCACCCCACGATCCGCATCTCAACACGCCCAATGCTTCTGCCCGACGAAGCCGACAACAAAGTGCCCTTTGCTCCAACTCTCGCAGCTTCAACAGGAAGATTCATCGAACTCGTGCGCAGGCTTTCCAAATTAAATTCTCCGTAATTCCTCTCTTGACCCATCCGTATTTCTGCCCGACCGATTGCACCTGACCAAACGCGCATGATATCCCCTAGCGAACCAGATACCAACTTCACCTCCCACGCTCCTGGCTACTGGCCGGATTGTGAAGCAGAGGATTGGGGTGATTACAAATGGCAACTTCGCAACCGGATCAACTCACTCTCGGATCTCGAGGCACACATCAAACTCACCGATGAGGAACGCGCTGGGGTTTTGCTCGCAGGCAACAAACTTGCGATGTCGATCACACCACACTTTTTCAACCTGATCGATAAAAACGATCCGAACTGCCCGATTCGCCGACAAGTCATCCCACGCATCGAGGAAGCTTGGACCGCGCCCGAAGAACTCGCCGATCCCTGTGGCGAGGATTCTCACATGCCCGTACCGGGACTGGTGCATCGCTATCCCGATCGTGTGTTGTTTCTCGTCACGGATCGCTGCGCGTCTTACTGCCGCTATTGCACTCGCTCGCGTCTGGTTTCCGGTGTCGGAGAGCAACACCTCGAAACTCAATGGGAGCAAGCTTTTCAGTATTTGGAAAAACATACGGAAATTCGCGACGTGCTTCTCTCCGGTGGAGATCCGCTTTTATTCTCCGATGCGAAGCTCGATAAAATCCTCACCCGACTCCGCGCGATCCCGCACATCCAGTTTCTTCGGATCGGCTCCCGCATCCCGATCTTCCTCCCCCAACGCATCACGCCGGAACTCTGCGACATGCTGAAAAAGCACCATCCGCTTTTCATCTCCATCCATTCCAATCATCCCAGAGAACTCACCACCGAAGTCCGCGATGGTCTTGTCCGCCTCGCAGAAGCCGGCATCCCGCTCGGCAACCAATCGGTTCTGCTGCGCGGCGTGAACGATTCCCCGGAAATCCAAAAAACCTTGGTGCACAAACTCCTGATGGCTCGTGTTCGTCCCTACTATCTCTATCAGTGCGATCTCATCACGGGTTCCTCACACCTCCGCACCTCCGTCGCGGAAGGCGTGAATATTATCGAATCCCTTCGCGGTCACACCACCGGATACGCCGTGCCACAATTCGTCATCGATGGCCCTGGCGGCGGCGGAAAAATTCCCATCAATCCGAACTACGTGGTAGATACCAGTTCGAACAAAGTCACTCTGCGTAACTTCGAAGGCGAAATTTTCGAATACCCGGATCCAACTCCCATCCCGACTGCGGACATGAAAGCCCTGCATGAAAAGGCGATGTGCAGTTAGAAAATTCCCGGCCTTATCAAGTCTAATTATCCACCGGAGGAACATCGACCACCTCGATCTCCGTATAATACGTCACCATATTTTGCACGGTGTTGCAGGCATCGACATCCCCTGACCAAAATCCAACCTCTTTTGCCATCAGTTTGAAGGTCAATTCGTGGGTTTTTCCAGGCGCGAGATTCTTAAAAAGATTACACAGTCATCCCATAGCCGCCTGAATGGCGGGTGGTGATGCTTGTAGTATGTGGGATTGAGGGCTTGTTTGGCGATTGTGTTTTTTGACTCTGTTTATTGTGGGGGTGGTTTCGCGGGGATCTTTGC
>JBILAN010000106.1:0-6916 GCA_044354135.1 Luteolibacter sp. | reverse complement strand
AACTGTGTCGCCGCAAGCATCGGTCCCGTGACATCGGAGACTCTGAAATCGTTGGATCACAAACCGGCGGTCGAAGCCGCCCAGCATGACATCCCGGGTTTGGTAAAAGCGATTGAGAATTATTTTAAAAGGTAAGGGACGAAGGAGTCGACCCTACCTTTTTGGATATTCTTCCGAGTTAGCTTGAGGAAGTGTGGGGGCTTTTTCCTGGAGTTCAAATACCAAACGATTCCGATTCCGATGAGCACTGGAATTGAGAGAATACTCAATAAAATCAGGATCATGACGATTTCTGGTAATCCGATGGGCATGGTGGAGTTGAGCGTTGGGTTTAATTAGCGTTTGATTGTCACTCTCTCCCTCGTAAACGGCAGATCCCTTGCCGTAATCCAAACAGTGGGTTGGAGTTCTTTACCGCCGCCTTTCATGCCTAACAGAACGACCTCGAGGTCTTGGTTGAGCATGGATTTATCTAGTGGGATGAAATATGTGTAGCCCGCATCGCGGTTACGAACGGGATATTCCCAAGCATTTGTAGGATAGGAAGCTGCACGTTCAGGTGCTCCTACCAAACGATCACCAACACGCAACGCGGCATAACAACCTTCAATCCCGTGTTTGCCTTCGACCGCGACGCAAAGATAGGAGGTCGGTGTGATCTCGTCGATTTTCACTTTCGCCGACCACGTGGTTTCCACAGGGACGGCCACTGGGTGAGCAAAAAGATTATTTCCTCTCCAACCATCTCGTGCCAACAAGCTTTTGCCGTTCCATGCCTCAAATTCGGCGATGCGTTCCGGTGCGGTCTGCATGCGGAAATAACGCCATTCTCCAGAAGGTGGATAAATATTCAAGGTATTGCCTTCGATGATTGCTTCATCCGACTTAGTCCATGTGATGAGATCTTTACTGAACTGCGCGCCGAAAAGCTCATTGTTGATGAGTGTGCTATCCAAAGCTTGGGTATGAATCGCGATGCGATCGAAAGTTTGGGGTTTGGAGAAATCAATACGTAAGCATCCGGTTGCGATGCGGATGTCCTTATTTCTAACAACCGCATCAAACACCGTTGAGGGATCACCATCAAACATGAACTGATCGGATAGGGCGCGGGATTTCATCAAAGGTTGATTGAGAAAAACTTGGCGAGCATTTTTCACAGCGGGGATTTGGGTTTCACCTGAGCGCTTCAAACTGCGGAGCTCGAGCGCGTTGTTATCGGCCGAAAACATGGTGGTTTCATAAAGACCTTCCCAATCAGTTGGAAGGGGGGCTGTTTTTAGATCCGCGAGCTTTCTATGCCATGGCTGCTTCAGGGCAATCGGAGTCAGCTTGTCGATATCGACAGGCTTGCCCTCGACATTCTTAACGACTTGATAGGCACCCTTATCCAGAGAGGGTTCGGTGATTTTATCAGTGCTAACCAAAACTAGCACCGCACGGAAGGGGTGAGCCGTGACTTCGACTGAGCCACTGGCGGCAAGTCCCTTGCCGAGAATCTCTTCGTATGGATGAAGCAAGCGGACTTCACGTTTGTCTTTGCTGTTGAGCCCGATGGTGGAATCAAGGTCGATTTTATAGGTGATCGGCTCCCATGTTAGATTGCGGAGGGTGATCAAACGGGTTTTATCATTGCCGCGGGAAACGGCATTTTTGCCGTAGGTTTCTGGGAGAACGATGCCTTTGGTTAGAATGTCGCGGTAGTGGCGGTGGATGTTGAAAATGCGGGCAAGCTTCGGGTATTCGTCATCACGCAACAACCACGGGCTACCATAAAGCTGAGGCGCAAGAATCATCGAGCGATTGAAACCTTGTAGGATGATATCATCTTCCCAAAAATCGAGACATGAAGAAAGACAAACACCATGATCCTCTGCGAGGCGCTTGAGTTCTGGAGGTAGTCCGCGAGAAAGCGCAGCTGCGCGGTTGTGGGTGGCGGTTGTGGTGTTCGCCATGTGGACATCGATGTAGGTTTCCGCGCCTTCCCAGAGGAAAGTCGTGGCATGCTCCACACCTTCGCCTAGGTTCAATCGATGGTTGAGTAAGATTAGGTCTGGGGCGTGTTTGCGGACTTCGGTCATCAAACGTATGAAGACATCTTGCTTGTCATCACGGAGTTGTCCACACACCGCATCCATTTTGAAAAGTTGAAAATTATGATCCTTACCAAGTGATGCGAGGAAATCGATACGTGCCTTTTCTTCTTCCGGAGTGTTTCCAAAACCATCCGGGCCAAGCCACACACCGAGACGGCCTCCAAAACCTTTGGCTTGTTTCGCAAACGGCCCAAAACCATCAGGAAACTGTCCTTTGAATTTTCTAGTTTCCGGTGAACCGTAATAATTCGGTGCATCAATCGCCCCTGCATCAAAGGCGTAGATGTCCAAAGTCATACCGTATTCATCTTTCAACCATTGAAAAAACTCGAGGTTGATCTTGGTCTGCTCGGCGGTAGCACCTTCGTTGGTGTTGTTGATCCAAGTGAAGTAATGCGCTTTGGACGGCGAGTCTTCAGTCGCACCAGGAACGACTTTGTTCTGTGCGTTTAAAGTCAGTGGATAAAGCAGGATGATGGGAAGTAAATGAAATTTCACAAACGCACTACAGCGACTCAGCACCGAGCTTTCAATCCACAAAATTTTAAATCTCCACCTCGTCAGCCAGTTTTGCGATGTTGATTTCCTTACCGGTTTCACTCAGCGCAGCCTGCAAAGCCTGAGCACCTTCAGGTTCGCCGTGGACGAGCCAGGTTTGAGCTTTAGGTCCTTCGATTCGGTTGAAATAATCGACCAGCTCCGAATGATCCGCATGACCCGAAAAAGAATCGACGATTTCGATTTGCGCATTCACCTGGAAGGATTCGCCAAGAATATTGACCTGTTTGACCCCGTCACGAATCCTGCGTCCTAGAGTGCCCTCTGCGCAGTAACCGACGAAAAGGACGGTGGTCTTGGGATTTGTGATGTTATTGCGAAGATGATGAAGAATCCGACCCGCCTCACACATTCCAGAAGCAGAGATAATGATCGCTGTGCCTTCTAGATCGTTGAGTGCTTTCGATCCTTTTACCGAACGAACGAGTGTGAGATCCTCAAATCCGAACGGATTTTGTTTTTCAAACAAAGCCTCATAAACCTTTTCATTAAAGGCATCAGGATGAAGTTTGTAAATCTCTGTTGCACTAACAGCAAGGGGGCTATCTACAAAAACAGGAATTGGAGGAATTTTTTTTAATACAAACATTTCATTGAGAACATAAAGAAGTTGCTGCGTCCGCTCTACCGCGAAGGATGGAATGAGAATTTTCCCTCTACGTTTGATCGCTTGATTAATCACCTTGAAGAAATGCTCATCGAAACCCGGAGGAGCTTCGTGTTCACGACCTCCGTAGGTGGATTCCATGACTAAATAATCGACATCTGTCACCGCTACTGGATCGCGCAACACTTCATTTCCTCCGCGTCCGATATCTCCTGAAAACAAGAAACGTTTCTTTTTGCCGTCACTCTTATCTTCGATATCTAAAACAACTTGAGCTGATCCGAGGATATGCCCAGCATCGACAAATGTTAGTTCAACTCCATCAGCAATATTAAGCGGTCTGTCGTAAGAGAGAGTAATAAACTGGCGGAGACATTTTTCTGCGTCTTGTTCCGTATACAGCGGAAACGCATCAGGTTGACCTTCACGTTGGCGATGTTTATTAAGCCATTTGATATCGCTTTCCTGAATGTTCGCACAATCTCGCAACATGATCTGGCAAAGATCCCTAGTGGCATCAGTAGAAAAAATATTACCTTTGAAACCTGAGCGAACCAAGTTCGGAAGATTGCCGCTATGATCGATGTGAGCATGAGAGAGGACGACGATGTCGATCGATTTGGGATCAAAGTGCGGAAAAGAGCAGTTTATCTCGTAAGCATCTTTGCGATGCCCCTGATAGAGCCCGCAATCAAGCAAGATGCGCTTACCATTGATTTCAAGTAAATGCTGAGAACCGGTGGTGGTGCCTGCCGCGCCACAAAATTTAAGTTTCATAATTTAATCCTGCCTTTGAGTGCAGCCGCTGCAATGAAAATAAGTTCTAAGAGACCTGTAAGACTTATTTCTTTATTAGAGCACCTTCTCAAAAACCATAGAATCCCGCCCACTCGCAATAAACTGATCGCGGCGCCTTTCTGGCAGGGCATCGAGATCCGTTTGCGCGTATTTTGCACGTATGAAAAAATCCGCAGCGCGATTGGTCAACGCAAACACTCGGGAGATGTTTTTCATCTTCGCCAAACTTTCCGCATGCGCCACAAGCTCAACGCCGTAACCACGGCCTTCGTGAGCTTGTTTCACATATAAACAAGCAACTTCAGCACAGTTTTCCGCTGAATATTCATGCAAGGCAACGCAACCGACGACGTTATCGTCGATCGACATCACGTGATAATCATCAATACGCGCTTGGATATCTTCATAAGTCCGAGCGATGAGCTTGGTGCGCCGCACCACACGACCTATCATGCCTAACAGTTCCGGAATATCTTCGTCCCGAAGCTTACGGATGACCCGATAACTATCGGCGTGCACCATGGTGCCGACACCTTCGTTGGAGAAAAGCTCATCAACCAAAACACCTTGCTGACGTCCGTTCAAGACATGCACCCGCGGCACGCCGAGATTGCAGGCATGAGCTGCTGCGATCAACAGATCCCGACCTTCAACCTGCTCCGATTTCAAAACTTTGGGAACATCCGCCGCACTAATTGCGTGTGCGGGTTGACCGTTCACCAAGATACTTTGTTGCAAGAGAGCGATGACTTTTGAAACGCCTATGCGTTTTGCGAAATCAACAACTTCAGGATCGAGCGGGCCTATGCCCGAAGCATCGATGATCGCAGACTGACCACGGTTGAGGATATCATTGACCTCTTTCACAGCAAGTTCGTCCGTGATTGGGTGAGTCACCCGAGCGGCCATGATTTCGCATTCCAGGGTCCAATCATAAAGATCTTTAAGATCGCCACCCAGAACACCAAGCACAAGCTTCACTCCAAGGTCCTCCAAAACAGCCAGGTCCAGCAAGGTTTCAGCAACCGCAGGCTCGGGCAGCAAATCAGCTTCGATAAGGACGCAAAACACCTTTCCCCGGAACTGGGGAATATATTGAAGAACGGCACGCAAATCACTTTTCTCAACCACGCGAAAGAACGTATCTAGAGAATTCCAGATTGAAAACTTCAATGATCTTAAATTCCTAGCCCCTACATCCCAAACCCCTCGTGAGCCACCGATTTTACAATTATTGTCCTAGCTGGGACAATAATTGCAATCGATTCGGATCACTCCAGAGTCACAATTTTTGCAATTCTTGTCGCAGCTGGGACAAAGATTGCAAATTTTGTGAAAAATTTAGGGACGCCCACCGAGGAGAATGGTGGACAGGTGGTAGGGATGCAGGGCAACCTGTCCGCGTGAGCGAAGTGATGATAGAAACGAAGGATCTGCACAGGAGCTATCGGATCGGGAAAAAGTCGATCGAGGTTCTTCATGGTATTGATCTAAATATCCACAAAGGGGAGAAAGTGTTTCTCTGTGGTCCCAGCGGTGCAGGGAAGACCACGTTGCTTTACACGTTGGCCGGACTTGAGAGCCCAGAAAGAGGAAGTGTCCATATCGCCGGCACGGACATTTATCAACTTGGCCGTAAGCAACAAGCGGCGTTTCGAAATCGCTCGATTGGATATGTGTTCCAAAATTACCATTTATTACCCGAACTGACCGCTTTGGAGAACGTCTCCATACCGGGAGCTATCGCAGGACTGAACCACACCGAAGCAGCTTTAGCGGCTTTGGATCGGGTCGGTCTGATAGATAGGGCTGATCATTTACCAGCTGAAATGTCAGGTGGTGAACAGCAACGGGTGGCAATTGCTCGGGCAATTGTGAACCAGCCGACGGTGCTTTTTGCTGATGAACCTACTGGAAATCTAGATTCTAGAACTAGTAAAGAAATCATGGAAATACTCTTACAACTTGCTGATGAACATAGAGTTACGTTAATTGTTGTAACGCACGATCAGGAGCTAGCGAAGGTAGGAGATCGGACCTTGGTAATCAAGGATGGGCAGGTGAATTAGCCTTACTTGAAGTAGCTTTTAAGAGCACGTTGCTCGTCAGGATTGAGCGATTCTTTCCAAACGCGATCACCGCCGGCGCCCTTGGCTGCTTGACCACCAGCGGACAGAGTGCTAGGGTCTTTTTTTACTGTGTGCTTTCCGTCTTGGAGTTGCAGTAAATCGCCAGGTAGGGCACGGGATAGGTCTTTGGCTTCTAAAGCGGTCATGTCGCCAACATCTAGAGGGTCTTTTGCCTTTCCGAGAACATTAGGATCATGACCTGGACCACGATTGATCCCGCCATTTCCGGGACCTTTCCCCTCACATTCTCCCTGGCAGCCATCTCCATGTGGGCAGGCGCCACCGTTGGGGCATTGACCTTCGCCTTTGTCGCCGTTTTCGCCCTCGCCGCCATCGCCTAAAAGCTGATCCGCCCAATCTTCGCCCTGACCGCCTTCGCCAGCCTGATCCAGCGATTCCTTGAGTTTCTCCATGTTTTGCTTGAGTTGCTCGATTTGCTCTTTGTTGAGATTGCCCATATCCTTCGGATCGAGCTGGGAAAGCTGATCCAAAAGCTTCTCATTTGGCTTCATTGCACCGTTTTGCAAGCCCTGCAAGGCATCCTCAAACTGCTCAGCGAGTTTCTGTTTTTGCTCGGAATCTAGGTCTTTTGCGGCATCGGTTAGCTCCTGCATGGCTTCTGCGGCCTCTGAAAGGTCCTGTTGGATGTCTTGAAGGCTCGACTCATGGGCATCTTTCAAGCTGTCAGTAGCCTCGAGCGATGAGTGGCTGAACCATTGTTCTTCCTC
>JBILAN010000036.1:0-22264 GCA_044354135.1 Luteolibacter sp. | reverse complement strand
CGCTGTGGCCTAAATATTCGTCGCCGACATTGAGTCCGCCAAGATAAGCCTCGATTCCATCAACGATGAGGATTTTTCGATGGTTACGGAAGTTCAGTTGCAGCCTTGACCACCAATGACGATTGGCACCGAAGGATTGGCATTCCACGCCGGCGTCTTCCAGTTCACCCAGGAAGGTCGAGGATAACTTGTGGGAGCCGATTTCATCGAAGAGGAAATAGACTTTCACGCCGGCTTTGGCACGACTGATCAACGCCTGCTGGAATTTTTTGCCAATCTTATCGTGCTTCACGATGAAGAAATTCACGCAGATGTATTTTTCGGCACGATTGATAGAGGCAAATATTTCATCAAACGTTTCATCGCCGTCGATGAGTAGATTCAGGCGGTTTCCGCGGGTGAAAGGTAGGCCGCCTAGTTCCTCGGCGCAGCGTTCGAAGAAATTTTCCTCAGGGAGGTCGATGGCGAATTTTTTGAGGTTCTCGCTCATGTCCTTGGCGATTTTTCGCAGCTCGGCATCGTTTCCTCGTCTCGCACGCACATAGCCCTCGAACTTATTTCTACCCAACAGCCAATAGAGCGGAATGGCTAAAAACGGCATAAACATTAGGGAAACCACCCATGCGATGGTTCCCTGCGAGGTTCGGGTGTTCATCAATGCATGGAGAATGTGAATGAAACCAAACACATAAAACAAAACGATCCCAATCAGTCCCCAAGTGGTGGTGGGGTCTAGGATGAATCCGAACATAGTTGAAATATGCATGGGAAAATGGATTTCGACAAGAAGTCCTCGCATCGTGAGATTTTGCAGTTTCTACCGAGACCAACTTAGATGTAGGATCTGCCCATGAGTCAAACCACAGTCACACCGCAGAACATCGTTCTGATCGGATTCATGGGCAGTGGAAAATCCACGGTGGGTCGCGAGCTCCAACAACGCCTGGGTTATCCCCTGATAGACATGGATCGATGTATTGAAGAAGCGATGGGCAAAAAAATCACTGAGATTTTCAAAGAGGAAGGCGAAGCTGCTTTCCGTGATCTTGAAACCTTAGAGTTATTGGAAATTGCCAAAAAAACTGACGAAAATCAGATCATATCCACGGGTGGTGGAATTGTGATTCGCCCACAAAACCGCAGCTTATTGCGGAAACTTGGATATGTCGTTTGGTTGCATGCTCCCGAAGATGTGATCTATGATCGCACCTCTCGAAATCAAGACAGGCCTCTCCTCAATCACGCAGATGCTCGTGAGAAGATCACCAATTTGTTAGCGGAACGGGAACCATGGTACAGAGAAACAGCTCATCTGAAAATTGATACTGCAGGCCTAGATTCCAATGAAATTGCCACGGGAATTTTGGAGAGTGCTCGCTACTATTTCACTCATTCTAAATGAACGATTTGAATTCCAAGGTCAAAGCGTTGGCCGCAGAGCTTGGCTTTGATGATTGCCGTATCGCTCGAGCGAAACGTGCGACCCATGCCGATGCGTTTGAAGCGTGGATTGAAAACGGCAGTCACGGCGACATGCAATGGCTGGAGCGGAATACTAACCGACGCTGTGATCCACGTGAAGTTCTGCCAGGTTGCAAGGCGGTTATTTGTCTGGCGGTCAATTATCACACCGGGGACGATCCTTTTCCGGAACATCATCCGAAAAATTATCGGATCGCCAAATATGCTTGGAATGATGACTACCACAATCTGATAGAAAAACGCCTTGCCGATTTCAATGCAGCCCTCGTCGAACTCGGCGGAACGCAACGCTACTATGTCGATACCGGACCTATTCTAGAACGCGATTTCGCAACCGATTCCGGACTTGGTTGGAATGGAAAATCGACTGTGCAAATTCATCGCCAGCTCGGCACCTGGTTTTTTCTCGCGGATATCCTAACAACTTTGGATTTGGACGCCGATCGCGCATTCGGCGATCATTGTGGAAAATGCACGCGCTGCATGGATGCCTGCCCAACCCAAGCCATCACCGCTCCGCACCAGCTCGATGCGCGTCGCTGCATTTCCTATCTCACCATAGAAAACAAAGGTCCCATCCCCGAAGAATTCCGAAGGGCAATCGGAGATCGAATCTATGGCTGCGACCAATGCTTGGAAGTCTGTCCATGGAATCGATTTGCGAAGGAATCGCGCGAAATCAGCTTTCAAGCGCGTGCTGAAATCTTCTCCCACACGCTTAGAGATTTTCTCGGAATGGATGATGAGGCGTTTAGACAAGTGTTTGCAAAATCACCCATCAAACGCATCAAACGACCGAGGTTTTTAAGAAATGTCTGCGTGGCTCTTGGGAATACTGGTAAGGCAGAGGATCTGCCTGCACTGGAAATCGCAGCTAAGGATGAGGATACTCTAATCTCAGAACATGCCGAATGGGCGATTCGGGAGATTAAGGGGCGTAACGCAGGTTGATCAGTCCCAGAAAGGAACCGCGATTTCTAATCGCGACTACAACTGGCAACATGTCCGAGATGTTTCGCTCACAAGGTCGCGATTAGAAATCGCGGTTCCTTTCTAGCTCCAGAGCCTGCGGCCCCACTGTCAACCCAACCGAACAGACAAATTATAAAGTAAAACAGGACTGCCCCTATTTGCACCATTTGCGCTGGCCACTGATGCTCTCACCATTGAATTCGAGCTTCCATTTTGCCGATGCCAAAGTTAGAAGCAAAACCACTTATTTCCCCATGCCGACAGTATTTACCAAAGACGGATTCAGATTCTTCTTTTACAGCAACGACCACACTCCCATCCATGTCCATGTGAAGCGTGGGAATGGTGAAGCGGTATTTGTCGTGGATGGCGACATTGTATTGCGCGAATCTGTAGGTATGAGGACGAGTTAACTTGCCAAGGCAGAAGATCTTGCAATCGAGCATAAAGAACTTATTATCCAGAAGTGGCATGAATACTTTGATTGATACACCAGCAACGGCGACTTATATGGATGGGATCATCACCATTCTTATGGAAAGTGGATTCCAATTTGAGTTTCCATGCGAGGCATATCCCCGGCTAGCAAAAGCCACGGACAAGGAGCGATCAAATATTGAGTTGTCTCCTTTGGGATTACACTGGCCAGACCTCGACGAAGATTTGTCGATTCGCGGTCTTCTACAAAATCATTCCAAACGCTAAGCACAGGACAGCTTTCATTTTATGGTAGTCAGTATTTTCAACGATGTGATCGGTCCGGTGATGCGTGGGCCTTCGAGTTCTCACTGCGCTGCTGCGCTGCGGATTGGGCGTTTGGCTAGGGAGTTGATGGGAAATGATTTCACGGATGTCTTGGTGGAGTTCGATCGCAATGGATCACTGCCGACCACGCACGACACCCAAGGATCGGACATGGGTTTGTTTGGGGGATTGATGGGTTGGGATGCGGCTGACGAGCGCTTGCCGGGTTCGATGCAGACTTTGAAAAATACCGGGGTAAGGATCGCCATCGAAACGGTTGATGCCGGAGATCCGCATCCGAACACGTATCGGCTTACTCTACGTAGCGATAAAGAAACTCACACGCTACGCGCGATTTCCACCGGCGGCGGAATAATGGAAGTGATCGATATCGATGGCTTCGCGGTTTCGATTTTCGGCGATTGTCGGGAAACTTTGTTATGGGTTGATGGCGATGCTGCGGCAATTACGGCTGAGCTCGGAAAGCATTTCGATGCCTATGACATCAAACTGCTGGAGGCTGAGAAGCGTCGCTTGCTGCAAGTCAAAGGGGCGGAGTTTGTCAGCGATGAGATCGTTGCAAAACTCTTAGGTGTAAATTCAGTGAAACGACTCTCGCCCGTATTACCAATTCTTTCCGGCAGAGACGTGAAAGTTCCATTCACCACCTGTGCAGAGATGTTAGAATTCGATGCTGGGAAGGGGACTCCGTTGTGGAAGCTCGCTGTGGCTTATGAAATGGCGCGCGGTGGAATCACGGAGGCTGAGGTGATTGCGAATATGGTCGATATCGTGCGGATATTGCGCAAATCTGTCGCAGAAGGTATCGCAGGCACGGAATACGAAGATCGGGTTCTCGGTCATCAGAGCGGTCGGTTTAATGAAATGATGCGTGCGGGTCAGTTGTTAGATGGCGGCGCGCTCAACAAAATTATTTTGTATGTCACTGCCTTGATGGAGGTGAAAAGCTCGATGGGAGTCATCGTCGCTGCTCCTACCGCAGGTGCATGTGCCGCTTTGCCAGGAGCAGTGATTGCGATGGCTGAGTCGCTGAATTTGGGTGAAGATGAAATGGCGAAAGCCTTGTTGGCGAGCGGCATCATCGGGGTGTTCATCGCGACCCGTTGGACCTTTGCCGCTGAGGTCGGCGGATGTCAGGCAGAAGGCGGATCGGCAGCAAGCATGGCCGCCGCAGCTTTAGTGACTTTGGCCAAAGGTCCGCTCAATCAAGCGGTCGCGGCATCTTCGATGGCTTTCCAAAGCATGATCGGCCTGATCTGCGACCCGATCGCAAACCGCGTGGAAGCGCCTTGCCTCGGCAAAAACGTCATGGCCGCAGCCAATGCCCTTTGCTGCGCGAACATGGCACTCGCGGGTTACGATCAAGTCATTCCGCTCGACGAAGTCATTGAAACCGCCAAGCAAGTGGCCAAGCAAATGCCTCGTGAAGTCCGCTGCACCAACCTCGGTGGGCTTTCCATCACCCCAACCGCAAAAGCCCTTGAGGAAAAACTCGCTGCAAAACGGGCGAGTTCGTGTGGGAGTGGTTGTGGGTGCGGGTGATAATTCAGAATTTTTCACCGCAGAGACGCAGAGGTCGCGGAGGGACGCGGAGCTGGTCATATCTTATATTGGAGTTATTTAAGATATGCGATGCGTAGGTGAATTTTACACGCAACCATAAATATTTTTCATTTTCAACTCTGCGACCCTCTGTGACCTCTGCGCCTCTGCGGTTAAACCTCATGCCAAGCTCGATTAAAGGATAATTCAGGGTTTGATTCTTTTTTTCGGGCACGACAGAATCAGCGCATGTCATCACCGATTCGCATTCTCTGTGCAGGCGCGGGCCATATGGGCCGCTCACATGCTCTGGCTTACCATCGACTCCCGGGTTTTGAAATTTGCGGCATTGTCACGCGTTCACCGGAGAGCCGGAAGGCGTTGAATGATGAGCTTGGTGGAGGCTATCCTGAATTTGCCGATTTCTACGAGGCGCTCAAAGCCACCAAGCCGGATGCGGTTTCCATTTCTACCTATCCCGATACTCATGCCGATTTCGCCGAGGCGGCATTCGATGCAGGTTGCCATGTTTTCATTGAAAAGCCACTGGCAGAGACGGTTATCGAGGCAGAGCGCATCGTCGCCAAAGCCCGTGCGACGAATCGCAAGCTGGTGATCGGCTATATCCTTCGCCATCATCCAAGCTGGATCAAATTCATCGAGGTCGCCCAAACCCTTGGCAAGCCCCTTGTGATGCGCATGAATCTCAATCAGCAATCTTTTGGCGCGAACTGGAAGACCCACAAAAACCTGATGTCGTCCATTTCTCCCGTGGTTGATTGCGGGGTGCATTACGTCGATGTCATGTGCCAGATGACCCGATCCAAGCCCGTGCGCGTTTCCGGGATCGGCGCGCGTTTGAGCAACGAGTTACCTGAAGGGAAAATCAACTACGGTGCGCTGCAAGTGACCTTTGAGGACGGATCGGTCGGCTGGTATGAAGCCGGTTGGGGTCCGATGATGAGTGAGGTGGCGTTTTTTGTGAAAGATGTGGTCGGTCCGAAAGGTTGTGTTTCCATCGTGGCCGACAAAGCCGCGGCCGAAGGGCAAAGCTCCAATGTTGATGCTCACACCCAAACTCAGGCCTTGCGCCTTCATCATTCCGAACTCGATGCCGAGGGCAATTTCGCCAAGAAAGACGAGACCCTGCGTCTCGACGACGAACCGGATCACGATGGCCTCTGCTTCCGTGAACAGGAGTTTTTCCTCAGGGCGATCCTGGAAAACGCCGATCTCAGCGATCACATGGATGATGCGGTTGCATCGATGCGGATTGTGGAAGCGGCGGATGAAAGTTTCCGCATTGGTAAAACAGTAGACTTATAAGTTTCATGAAATCATTTATCCAAATCATCACATTATCGGCGATCGCGAGCTGCTTCGTTAACGCAGAGCAGGAATTGAAAATGCGTTCCTTGTTCAATGGCAAGGATTTAAGCGGTTGGAAGGGGGAGGGTTACGTCGTTGAAGACGGTGCGATCTCATGCACTCCAAAAGGCAAAAACCTCATCACAGAGGAGACGTTTTCCAACTACGTTCTCGAATTCGATTTCCTCCTCACCCCCGGCGCGAACAATGGCTTGGGAATTCATTATCCCGGAACGGGCGATGGCGCCTACACAGGCATGGAAATCCAAGTGCTCGATAATACCGCTGAGAAATACAAGAATCTCAAAGAATACCAATTTCATGGCAGTATCTACACCTTGGCTCCTGCCAAGAAGAGCGGTCTCAAACCCGTGGGCGAATGGAATCACCAACGCGTGACGGTCAATGGATCAAAAGTGCAAGTCATACTCAACGGCGAGACCATCCTTGATGTGGATTTGGAAGAACTCAGCAAAAAGGATCCCAAACACGATGGTGCTAAACGCCGTTCAGGTCACATCGGTTGGCTGGGACATGGCGACAAAGTTTCTTATAAAAATATCCAGATCGCCGATTTACCACCCACGGTTGATGAGGCTGCGCTGAAAAGAGAAGGTTTCACCCAGATATTCGATGGGGCTTCACTCAAAGGCTGGAAACACGTGTCTGAAACCAAAAACTGGTCCGCCATAAACGGGGTTCTAAAACACGACGGCACACCAAATCCGACCAAAGATCTTTGGTCTGAAAAATCCTACAAGGATATCACGGTTCAGTTGGATTGGCGCTGGGCGGGACGTGGTCCGATGAAGATGCAACCCGTTGTATTACCGGACGGTTCTTCAACTGAAAAAGCAGAAATCGAGGAACTGGACAGCGGTCTCTACCTCCGTGGGGACATCAAGAGCCAAGTCAATTTCTGGAACTGGACGGTTGGTTCTGGTGAAGTCTATGGCTACAGAACCAACAACAAACTACCTCCGGAAGTTCGCGCAGGTGTCACTCCAAAAGCAAAAGCGGATAAGCCGCTTGGTGAGTGGAATCGCACGATTGTCACCATCAAAGGGGATCGACTGTTCGTGAACCTGAACGGCCAAACCGTGATCGAAAACGCCCAGCTTCCAGGTACTCCAACTGAAGGACCAATCGGATTTCAAAATCACGGCAGCAAGATCGACTTTGCGAATGTCTGGATCAAAGAACTTTAATTTCTCTTACTATCTCACATCTAACAAAACTTTATGTCCATGACCGCTAAATCCACAACTATCCGACTATCGGTAATGATGTTCCTCCAGTTCTTCGTTTGGGGAGCATGGTTTGCAACGCTCTATCAGGTGTTAGGCGGTCATGGCATGTCATCAATCATCGGTGATTCATACAGCACTGCTCCAGTCGCCGCAATCATCGCACCTTTGTTTCTTGGTCTGATCGCGGATCGTTTTTTCTCCTCTGAGCGCGTGATGGCGGTTTTGTTGCTTTTGGGTGGTGCGATGATGCTTTTAGTTCCGGGTGCGATTGCTGCAGGTAATGCAAAGCTCGTTTTCTGGCTCTTCACCGGACACATGCTTTGCTACATGCCTACACTAGGCTTGGGTAATACCATTGCTTTTACCAACTTGCCTCGCGACGTGTTTCCTAGAGTTCGCGTGTGGGGAACGATTGGATGGATTGTTGCAGGTTTGGTTGCTGGATTCATGGGATGGTCCGCCAGTATCAATCTTTTCTGGATGGCAGGTATTTCATCCGTCGTTTTGGGTGCCTACAGCTTCACTCTTCCGCATACTCCACCGCCTTCAGCTGGACAGCCAATCAATCTGCGTGCGGTCCTGATGCTTGATGCATTCAAATTGCTGACCAAACCGTCTTTTGCGGTATTCATGATTTGCTCGCTTCTGATCTGTATTCCGCTCGCTTACTATTTCGCAAATACCTCTGGCTTCCTCTACAACATGGGCTTTGAACAGCCAGCATCCGCGATGACAATCGGGCAGATGTCTGAAATTTTCTTCATGCTTCTGGTGCCTTTTTTCTTCCGCAAACTTGGAGTGAAATGGATGATTCTTGTGGGCATGCTCGCTTGGGTGCTTCGCTATGTGCTCTTCTCCCTTGGCGCACCCGAACAAGTGGTGTGGATGCTGTTTGCAGGTCTTGCACTCCACGGAATTTGCTACGACTTCTTCTTTGTAACCGGGTTCATGTATACAGACAAAACCGCGCCCAAAGAGATTCGTGGCCAGGCACAAAGCATGTTGGTCTTCTTCACTCAGGGTGTGGGAATGTTTATCGGTTACAAAATCGCAGACTATCAAATTAAGCCTGTTAAAGGATTGTCCGGTGAACTAACTACCGCAATCGGTTCGGGACGTGCGGTAGAAACCCTGACATTTTCAGAACAGTTGGCGAATATGTTTGCGGTCAAAATGCCTGCTTCGATTGATTCAGAGCTTTTAACCAAAACTTCCGATCTTTGGAAAGCTTACTGGTTACTGCCTGCCGGTATGGCGGCAGCTATTGCTGTAATTTTCTTCATCGCGTTTCGTGACCGATCCGTTGATGCGAAAGAAGGAGAGTGAATCAATGAGGATCTGCATTCTGCTGCCCTTCTTATCAATTCTCTGACCATACCAAGAAGATTTAAGAGATTTGATTATTGAAATTTGAGTTTTCATGCAGCTGGCCGATCTTCCCCCCCATGCAACCAACTACACGCGGTCTTAGTTTTCTAGTATGGATCGCATTCACCCTCTTTACGTTTATCGCCCCATCGTTTGGCGCATTCTCTCCGCCGGGTGATTGGTATGCGTCTTTGAATAAACCTTCATGGAATCCACCTGCATGGTTGTTTGGTCCGGTTTGGACGGCGCTTTATCTGATGATGGCGACTGCGGCCTGGTTGGTTTGGAAACAGGTGGGCTGGGGAAAGGCGATGGCGTTTTACGGGATCCAACTCGTTTTCAATGCAGCTTGGACTCCAATCTTTTTCGGCGCACATCAGCCAGGTTGGGCGCTGGTGGATATCATCGCGATGTGGGTGGCGATTGCGGTGACGATGATTGCGTTTTTCCGCGTGAGTAAAGCGGCGGGGTGGTTGATGGTGCCGTACTTGGGTTGGGTGAGTTTTGCGATGGTGCTGAATTTTACTCTGTGGCGGATGAATTAGGAGAGCCGGTCGTCGACCGGCTGTGGTGATTACACTGAAGAGTAAATGAATAGGCACTTCATTCACGGCTGGGATTGACTACGCGTTCCGCTCCGTCCCTGCGGGGTGGCTGCGCAGAGAAATGAAATTTTGCTAACGCAAAAGGGGCAGTCAAACCCGATGCTTCGCAGGGGTTCTCATCCCAGCCTGCTGTCGTTTGGTGGGCGGGGGTGGAAACGAAAAACGCACCGCTGGATTGGCGGTGCGGGTGGGAAAAAAGTACGCAGGCTGGGATTCGAACCCAGGACCAATTGGTTAAAAGCCAACTGCTCTACCAACTGAGCTACCTGCGCGTTGGATTTGGTTTTGCCGTGCTACTACAGCGGGACGGCAAAGTAGTTGAGGGCTGACAAACTTGGCAAGCCATTTTAGGCAAAATATGAAAGTTTTTTAAGAAACGCGAAATATCCTTTGATAGGCGTGTTTTTAAAATTTTTCATCTACCAATTTATCCCTTCTTTCACGCACCAAGCGCACCACCAAGGCTGTCCAGCCAGTCTGGTGAGAGGCACCGAGGCCTTCGCCGGTTTCGCCGTGGAAGTATTCGTGGAAAAGGATGAGATCCTGCCAATTGGGATCGTCTGAGTAACGTTTCGAGATTTCGCTATTACCGTAGCAAGGTCGGTATCCTTGTTTGTTTTTGGTGAACAAAGAAATGAGCCTGTCACAGATATCGATGGCGATTTCTCGCAAGCTGCATTCTTTTCCGGAACCGGTTGGGTATTCGATTTTGAAGGAGTCGCCATAGAAATAGTAATAGCGCTCCAGAGCCTCGATGAGAATGAAGTTGGTGGGGAACCAGATGGGTCCGCGCCAGTTGGAATTTCCGCCGAACATGTCGGTAGTAGCTTCGCCAGGGGTGTAATGAACTTGATGGGTTGCGCCTGCGTAGTTGAAGACGAAAGGGGTTTCTCCATGTGCTTTGGAAAGCGAGCGAATCCCGAAGTTGGAGAGAAATTCTTTGGGATCGAGCATGTAGGCGAGGCTCTTGCGCAGACGTTCTTTGGAAGGGATGGCAAGAAGGACTCGACCCGATGATTTTTGGCCATGGACGCGACCCGCGGTAACGTATTTCAGTAGGCTGGGTTTGTTGACGAGGAACCAATCCATGCGTTTGCGGAAACCAGGCAGGGCATCGATGGTTTTTTGTTTGAGAACAGTGACCGCACACAGTGGCAGCAGGCCAACCAATGATCGAATACGAAGCGGAATGGGAGCCTCATGGTTGATGATAAGCTGATCGTAATAGAAATGATCCTGCTCATCCCATAAGCCAGTGCCTCCGAGGCTGTTGATCGCATCCGAGATGTTGACGAAGTGCTCGAAAAACTTGGAGGCGATGTCTTCGTATGCAGGTTTGGTCAGGGCGAGTTCCAATGCGATCGAAAGCATGGTGAGGCAGTAGAATCCCATCCATGCAGTGCCATCGGCTTGATGCAAATGTCCTCCACCCGGTAGCGCGTGTGAGCGATCGAACACCCCGATGTTATCGAGCCCGAGGAATCCTCCACCGAAGACGTGTCGGCCATCAAGGTCTTTGCGGTTTACCCACCAAGTGAAATTGAGCAGTAGCTTTTGGAATGCTTTTTCAAGAAAGAGTATGTCGCGCTCTCCTTTTTTATTGGAGATTTTATAGACGCGCCAAACCGCCCATGCATGGACGGGTGGATTGACGTCGGAAAAGTTCCACTCATAGGCAGGCAACTGACCATTCGGGTGCATGTACCACTCACGCAATAGAAGGAGGAGTTGGTGTTTGGTGAATGCTGAGTCGACCGCACAGAAGGGCAGCATGTGAAAGGCGGTGTCCCATGCGGCGAACCATGGATACTCCCATTTATCCGGCATGGAGAAGATGTCTTTGGCTTGGAAATGGTGCCAATCGTGATTGCGTCCGGTGAGTCGGCTCGTCGGTGGATGAGGAATTTCTTTGTCGCCCTTTAACCAATCGGCGATGGCGTAATGATAGAACTGTTTGCTCCATAGCAAGCCTGCATAGCCTTGACGGCAAATCATACGCTCCTGATCGGAAATACCTGAGGGAATGATTTCTTGATAGAATTCATCGGCTTCTTTGCTGCGTTCTGTGAAAACTTCATCGAACTGATTGAGTCCTGAAATGTCGTTATGCTCTTCAAGAAGATGCAACCTCGCCATCACGGTCACGCTTTGTCCCGGCGGGATGCGGAAGGTGTAATGAGCTGCGGCCTTAGTCCCTGAATGCTCAGAAGAAACCGCTGTTGGCTCTTGATGAATGATGTAACGGTGAAACGCATCTTTTGTATAAGGTGTCGTGTTTTTTGTATCACCTAATGATTCATGGTTGGTCTCGTTTTCCGTAAACAACCATTTGACCATACTCGTTGGACTATCAGCAACGCCTACATGGAATCGAAATTTTCCCAAAGCCTCATGCTGGATAAGCAGGGTGTTTCCTTCTTGGGAAATGTTGGGCTTGATGATGGGCGACTCTGGATCGATTCCCCAAGTCCACGTGTTTCTAAACCATACGGTCGGCAAAAGATGAATGGGTGCCGCGACCGCTGCGCGATTAGTAATCGTAATGCGCCACAGGATATCTTCCGCGCTGCGTTTTGCGACCTCTTGGAAAACATCGAAATATTCGTTATGATCAAATATTCCCATGTCGGCAAGTTCTAGCTCGGGGACTAATCGACCTAGCCTTTCGTTTTCGACGCGGATTTCCGTATAGGGAAATTTTTGTTGCGGGTATTTGTAGAGTGCTTTGGTGTAAGAGTGGGTGGGTGTGGAATCCAGATAGTAATAACACTCCTTCACGTCTTCACCGTGGTTGCCTTCGTTGCCTCCCAGACCGAAGAGGCGTTCTTTGAGGATGGAGTCATGACCGTTCCAGAGAGCTGGTGCGAAACACAGCCTGCAACTGCGATCCGACCATCCCTGCAAACCATCTTCACCCCAACGATAGGCACGTCGGCGGGCTTGATCATGAGAGAAAGCCGTCCATGAATTTCCATGATCGGAATAGTCTTCACGAACTGTACCCCACTGGCGTTCACTGAGGTAGGGACCCCAACGCTTCCAGTTTCTGGCGCGGGTTTCTTCTTCTGAAAGTCTGATTTGCTCTTGGGTCATGAAAGCGATGTGCGAGATGCGTAGCACGATACGTGCAGAATGCGAAGCTTTGCGAATAAAGAATTATCCCTGTAATTTCAGGGGATAGACGGTCACATCCACCGGATTTGCGGAAATCAGGGAGTCCGGTGGCGTAACTGGCTCGGGAAATCCATTCAGTAAAAAGGGCACGGCTGAGCATTCGCCAAAGGGCATGGGCTCGATTTCATACGGATCGTGGCAAACGCGGCCGCTGTAAATCTGGCCATTTGGATCGGTTGAAAAAAGCGTGTAACGCTCGACCAGAAACCATTCGAGTGATCCGAAAACGGCGGGTTCTGGCGCAGCGGGGCGTGAATATTTGAATGTCGCCTTGCCGTATGGACGGTTTTTCCTTTTGCTGCAATATTCTACGGAACTGTTAGAAATATTGGAATGCATCTTTGCGTGCTGGTAAGGAAGATGAAACATACGTCGTGCGATTTGCACAGCGAGGGGTTGATTGCAATCGAGGGAGAAAAACCAAACGCCTGGATTTCCAGCATTGTCATAAACGTAAGTGCGGAGATTCAGTTCGTGAAACCACGAAAGCCAAGGCAGGGGCGGTAAGCCGATGGGGCGGATCCGCTGCATGAGAAATGGCACGACGCCTAACCATGCTTTACCATCGAAAGTATCAACATGCAGGCCTTTCGGTAAGCGGGCAGAGATGAGATCTGGCGAGACAGCCCAGTGGAAAAATCCGAGTTCAGCCCAGCGCTGTTTCATGACGGGAAAACCATCAGGCTTTTGCTGTTGAGCGAGGCGTTGGGATTGGGTTGGCATATTGATGAGTTGGCTAGTTTGGAGTCTGAAGTCTGGACCCATAGGTTCGATCATAATGAGGTGCGGGTCAGGTGGCAGGAATGGGCGGCGAATCCCGCTCCAAAGGCGGTTAGCCAAAGTGAACGGGTTGCCGGATGCGTTTTCAAGCGCTGCTCCAAGGCGAACAAAACCGATGGACTCGAGAGGTTGCCGTGTCGGCTGAGAATTTGACGAGTTTCAATGAGTTCGTATTCAGGAATGATTGCCTCGATCGCATCGATCACATCGCGCCCTCCCGAATGCGCTAGGATTTGTTCGGGATCAGATTTTCTGCGTTGATAGAGAGTTGAAACAGCTTGCGCCGCGAGGCTGGGAACGGTACGGTGAAGTTGGTTTTTGAGTTTACCCTTGGAATTCGTAAACCTAATTTTTTCGCGTTCAGCGGGTAAGTGATGGGTATCGAAGTCATGAAATTTTAAATCGGTATCTGAGGTGGATTGTCCACTAAGAATTGCCGCTGCCGCCCCATCGCCGAATAAGCACAGTGAGATCAGGACTCCGGGATCGTTATCTAAATAGAAGGCCGCAGATGAAATTTCCACGGCGATAACGGCAACACGATGAGTGGGGTTTGCTGCGAGGTAGCCGTGCGCAGCTCTGAGTGTGGGAACTGCGGCTCCGCATCCCAGACCGACAAGATCCACAAGATAGGCGTTGGATCGAAGTCCGACCATTTCCGCAACATAGCTTGATGGTCCGGGGCAGAGATAGCCTGTGCAGGTGCAGAGAAAAAGCGCGTCGATTTGATCGGGCTTTAGTCCGGCTTGCTGTATTGCTTTATTAAGGGCTTTGCTTGCGAGTTCGGGCGCGTGTTGCTCAAAAAATTGATTCAGGGCCTGCGCATCTTTAGCGAACACTGACTGTAAATCTTTCGAACTAAACTGGCGGGAATGGATGCCGGAATTTGAGTGGCTAAGAATTTTTTCTAAAATCGCCAGTGAGCGTGGCTGGAGTTGATCGATTTCGGGATGATTCCGAAGAGTGTCCCAAGTTTCCATTTGACTGAATCGGTGAGCCGCTTGAGCGGTGCAGATGCTGTTGAGATACATGGTGGTGTTAGCGAAGAAGGCTCAGGATAGGTGTGATGGGAGCGTGTTTGAGAAGATGCCGTGAAGCGCTGTGAAAAAGGAGGGGATGGATAAAACGGGAGGCAGTGAGGCGTTTTCGGAAATGTTTGTGGAGGTGATTATTGGTAAGTTCACAAGTATTCTTCCATGTAATCTGATCTGCTGCATAAGCAATCAAATGCGGCAGGGCGATTTCCGATGACTCGAATGCCATACTCATACCGTTTCCGGTGAACGGGGGAATGATCGCATGTGAGTCGCCCAAACACATCATTCCTGGTGTAGAGGGTTGATTGCCGAGCGAAAATCCTGCGACCGCAGAAAACGAATCAGCCCGCCACTCAGCAAGCTGTAATTGATCGGCGAGAAGATGATTTCCATTTTTTCTCAAATAGGCGGGTAGTAGTTCTTCTCGCTTGGCTTCGATAGATCGGTCGATGCGAAACAGCCCGCAAGCATTGTGCCAACCTTCTTCGACTTGGGTGATGCCGAGGTAACCGATGGGCCCGCTGTGCATTTGAAGATTAGCATATGGAGTAATGCCTTTGATGTGTGCTTTGAGTCCGATCCATGATCCTCGGCCGGGAATACGACCGCTAGCGCGAACCGTGCCGCTTGCATCGACTTCGGTGGCATGGCGAGATTGGGTATGTATAACCGCGCCCTCAGCGAGTGCTATTTCGTAGAGGCGTTGATCGAGTAGAAATCGGGAGATCGCCAAAGCGGGTGATTGAAGTTTGGTCTGGCGGATTTTCTGATTGCCTGAAAACCAGCAGATGCTTTGGTGGGATAGTGCGTCTGACAAGGCGGCGCTGATGCCGAGATTCTCCAGAGTATCGCCGGAAACGCCTGAGATAAATTCACCACACACACGATGCCGAGGATAGTATCCCGCTTCGTGTAGTTGCACGGGGATCCTTTGTTTACGCAGCGCGATCGCCAGGGAAAGCCCGGTGAGTCCGCCGCCGATGATGGTGATTGTTCGATTCAAGCACGCCAAGCTAGCACGCGTTGGGAGCCGCGCCACGTGGAAGTTTCTTGGAAATGAAATCCATGTTTCTCAAAGGCGAGCAGTGAGGGGATTTCATTTCGGACAAATCCGGCTTCGATACTGACCCGCATGTCGTGGCGTGTGATAGGGTGGATAAATGGAGTGGCGAGTTTTGCCAGAAATGCAGGGATGCTGGCACGCAGGGGTTCGTTGATGACGATCCGGTCGAACTCTTTGAATTTTTCAACAAGGGCAATGAGTTGTTCATCGGTGAAATGATGCAGAATGAGATTGGCGATCAAAGTACCACCGGTTTGGGCGAGAGGTGATTCGATGAAATCACCCTGATGCCATTGGATCGATTCGGAGAGCTCGAGCGGTTTTGGAGCGAGATCGTAAGCATGTATGGCTAGATTGGGATGTTTGGCATGGATTTTGGAAAGCAGGGCTCCATCGCCAGCTCCAAACTCGCTGATCGATGAGGTTTTGGGATCGAGATGACGCATGATCCAAGCTTCGTTTCTCATAAAGTGATTGATGCGCAGGAGATCCTTGCGAGAGTGACGAGCGCCTGGGTCGTCGTGTGGGAGATGGTCGAGGAGTTCAGGGGTGAGTTTGCGCATGGCGGGAGATTAGATGATATTGGAACTAGTCACAGTTTGCAATAAGCATAGATTTATTGGACAATCGGATATGAAAATTTCCACTTATACCGGCGGGATGGTGCAGACAAATGCTTACCTTGTGGAGTCTGTGAATGGAAACTATTTGGTGGATGCACCAGATGGGGTCAGTGACTGGTTGGATAGGAAAGGGGTGAGACTGGATGCCTTGTATTTAACGCATCAGCATTACGATCATGTGGAGGATGTGGCGGAATTGCAGAAGCGTGGTGTGAAAGTGTTTGCTTGGGCAGAATACTCCAAAGATCTCACTCTGGAAACATATGGCGCAAGCTGGGGTATGCCATCCGTGGCTGCATATCAAGTGGATCAATTCGTTTCTGAAGGTAAGGGAGAATATTTCCACTTGCCCACCCAAGTAAGCCATGTGCCGGGACACTCTCCTGACAGTATTACGTTGTATCTGCCTGACGCTGGGGTGGTGTTTGTGGGTGATACACTTTTCGCAGGCTCGATAGGTCGATGCGATTTACCAGATGGGGATTTTGATCTGCTAATTTCCGGTATCAAGGAGAAGCTATTGATGCTCTCAGACGAAACCCGTGTGCTCTCAGGTCATGGGCCTGAAACAACCATCGGTAGGGAAAAATTATCTAACGGATATCTCCAATGATCCAATCTATCGGATTGGCTTTGCTTTGGGTGGACTCAATAAAGTCTTGTTTTCTCTCTCTGGAGGAGAAGTGAAAATGACATTTTCCCATTGCGGGTTTTTCAAAGGTCCTGTGCCTCTGAATTGAAATAAGCCATAAAACGGCAACAAGGGTATGGTAGCGAGGCGCAGCAATCCGCGAGCATTCAATCGCATGGTGAAATCAATCTTTTTAGCAGGAATATCTATCGTGCCATCGCCGGTGAATTTCACGGAAGTCGTGGATGTCTCGAAATCTCGAATCTTGGCAATACCTTTATCGATAGTGAAATTACAAAACGCGGAATGAGCTTTTTCGTGACCCAATCGCTTATCATTAACCACTTTTGAAGCAACTGTCGAAAGTGGTCCGAAAATAGGCACTGAAAAAAGCTCTCCATCTGTCATGGCAATCAAGCCTTCGCCATTCATGGTGGATAGATTGCCATCAGACATGTTGAAATCAATACGCCCAGTAATCGTTCCCCCAGTTTTCATGTTGAGTTCATAAACATTAGAAAGCTGCAAAACATCGAGCGATGTCCATGAAAGTTGAGTTGATAAGTTGTTTCCCGGTTTATTCGTTAAACTGCATTGAATTTTACCTCCCATCACTTCGGCTATTAAATTCTTAACATGGACATCATTGTTTTTAACATGAACCACTGCGGATGGGTTTGTGAGGGTGATATCCTTCCCAATCAACTTGTAATCAGTGCTGCTGTTTGTGCTGAAATTAACTGTTAAATCAGTTCGACCCTGAGATGTAGTATCTATGATTCCAGATCCACTCAATGTTTGTGGGCGATGGAAGCGGTAATTTTCCAAATTATCTGCAATTTTTGGAGCAAACATACGGACTAACGGTGCCGCCCAAATGACGCCAGATACACTTTCAATGCCGATCAATTTCGTTTGGTTGCCATAGCGGACGCGTTTGAACGATACCTTACCAGAGTTAGGGCCATCATATTTTTTACGTAGCTCGTAATTGGTGTAATTGAAATCTAGGTTGCCATCATAGAAATCGAGTTCGTTGGTATTAAGGTTGAAAGAACAAGTGGCAGAGTGAAGTGGAATCCCACGATAAGTAGCATTGGCAAGTTTACCGCTGCCACTGTATGTCCATGCATATTTGTTTTTTCTATCATACGAACCATCTATCGATATCTCACATAGGGTTTTTGGATCTTCTAAAAAATTATTGATAACTTCTTCAAGCGGCAGCCCTTTGAAAAAGGGCTTGTAGAGGGGGATAGGCAAATTTGATTTTAACTTGATGCGGACTGTGTTTCCTTCGGCTAGTATCTTTCCAATGGCGATGCCATCTTGGCGCTTCAGTTTTATATCTTGTAAAAATAATTTTTTTTCCTGATACGAAAACCATGATTCAAGGGAATCAAATGAGACTCCACGAAACATAATGGATTTACAAATTACATTTCCTGTTAAAGTTATTTCAGGCTTGACTGGATCAGATAAATCAAAATCTCCGTTGAATGAAATTTTCTGTGTGCCACCGCTCAAAAGGTCGATTTTAAATGGTGTTGAAAACCATTCATCAAGTAGTCGTGTGATGTCGATATAGGATTCGATGTCAAATCGACCTTCTTCATTTGTCATCAGATAATCCGCGCTACCTTTGATTTTTCCACGTGTGTCTTCAGCCGAAAATTCATCGATACTAATCAGGTTATTCGCCAGACTGCCTCTCGCGACAATATTTTGCAGTTGGTAATTATTTTTTTCTATGGTGGGAGCCTGAATATTGAAATGACCTTTGAGTGTATCTCTTTTAGATATATGTCCTTGCAGTTCGATCTGAACTTTTGGAGTCGACTCAGAATTATATTTCCAACGATCTAGTTCTCTGAGAATCAAAGCAATCATTTCACGACGCTTACCATCATTATCAAAATCACTTTTCTTGCTCTTAGTTTGTTTTTTGGTCTGAAGTCTTGCGTTCATTAATACATCAATTCCGCTGACCTTGCCACGGGTATTTCTTATTTCGATGAGCTCATCACTGGGCAGTAAAATCGTTCCATTAATTTCACTGAATTTCAGAGAATCTCCGCCAGGATCTTTAGGCTCGACCGCAATCGATAGCTCGGCATTGCGGAGTTCGATTTTTCTCAATCTGAAACTGCCATTCGCAAGGCTTGCATAATCAAGAACCAGCTGTATGCGTTCGAGTTTCGATATTTCGTGAACACGATCATCCTCGGCAAAGACACGAACCTTAGATGCTACGAAGCCTCTGAGAGGGAAGTAACTGATTGATCCAATTTCAACATGAACTCCGTGTTTGGATATTTCTTGTTCGATCGCAGCTCTCCAAGTGCTCGGCAGGCCGGTTCGGTTTGCCCAATACAGTCCGCAAGCGCTGAGAAGAATCATCACAAAAAAGAACAGCCAAACAGCCGTTTTAAGATTGCGGATGAATTTTAGTCGAAACATATGACGAAACTAAGATGGTATGATTCCAGCAGAACAAAAGGAAAAATACGGGTCTCTTCCGATGCATGGTCGACCTATTATCACGTGATCAATGAAGCGAATCTGCATAATTTCAGCGGCTTTTACCAAATTTTCAGTGATTCTGAAGTCGGCCTTGCTGGGTGAGGGGTCGCCGGAAGGGTGATTGTGGATGAGTATGAAGGCGTAAGCGTTGCGAGTGATGACCGGACGTAGGATTTCTCTCGGATGGGCGCTTGTTTCATTCACAGTGCCCGCTGAGATGGTCGTGGTCGAAGTGTGGCATAAACGCGTGTCCAATGTAACGACTATAGCGGTTTCGTGGGGTAAGTTATTCAACTGATGTGCGAAATGATCGAAAATCAACTGGGGGGCATCGAGTGGAATACTCCCAAGGCGTTCTTTGGATAGGCGAGACCCCAGCTCGAAAGCAGCAGCTAGCTTACAGGCTTTAGCAAGGCCTATTCCTTTGTTGTTCATGTATTCGGATACGGGTAACCGACCAAGCTCTTGGAGGCTGCCATATTTTTTTAAAAGGTCATCCGCCACTTCGATGACGTTTCTGCCTACCGTTCCTGAACTGAGAAATAGAGCCATCAACTCCGCGTTGCTCAGGGCACCGGGACCGTATTTATCAATTTTTTCGCGGGGCAAATCGCGTGTTGGGCTGTCGTTGAGTAGGGGGGGCATGGGGATGGGGGGATGATTGTTGATTTTTGAATGAAGAAAATGAAGAGGGTTTGGGGGATTGGGACTCTCAAATCAAAAATCAACAATTGGAAATCATCAATCGTCAATCAAATCGATAGAGATTTTTCACTCGATATTCTGAACTTGTTCACGGATTTTTTCAATCTCGGTTTTTGCTTCGACAACTGTTTGCGAGATCTGTGCGTCGTTGGCTTTTGAGCCTATCGTATTGAACTCGCGGAATAATTCCTGGCAGAGAAAATCGAGTTGGCGTCCTGTTGCTTCAGTTGAATTCAGATAATCGTGAAACTTTGCGAAGTGTGAATCGAGGCGTGTGATTTCCTCCGAGATATCACAGCGATCGGCAAACAAGGCGATTTCCTTGGTGAGTCGATCATCGTTATCTTGGAATGAAATACCTAAATCAGAAAGGCGCTTTTCTAGCAGTTCTCGTTGACGCTGAGGACGATAGGAGGCCAACTCGGAAATTGATTTGGTAAAAGCTGAGAGAAATTTCAATCGTTGACTGAAATCTTGTTTGAGATAGTTGCCTTCCGCGCTGCGCATTTCGTTCATGCTCTGGATAGCCTGAATAAGCGCTGGTTCAATGGTCTGCCATGCTATTTCAGGATCAATTTGATCGAGATCATTCGATTCAAAAATATGAGGATATCTGGAAAAATCGCCAGATGTAGGAAATACATCGCGTCCAATAGATTTGGAAAGTTCGCCAAACGCCGATTCTAATGATTTTGCGATCTTGTGATTGATGCGGATTTGGGTGCTATCTTCGGTATTTATTTTTTCCAATTGAATCGTCAGTTGTACCCTACCTCTGGATATGTGCGGCAAAGTGAGTTGTCGCACATTTGGTTCCAAGCATTGCAGTGAGCGCGGAAGGTTTGTGACAATCTCCACCTGCTTGCGATTGATCGACGAAGCCTCCACGGTGGCTTGCCAATGTTCATTATTGTGAGTTCCTCGGCCGAAACCGGTCATCGATTGCATAGCCAGATTCAATTATACCAAGCTCGCTTTGTCGATGCGCATTCACAGCAAACTAAACAGATTTTGACGCAATGATGTCCTGGATTACGATCTGCAGGGAGGTGTTTCCCCGGAAATTATTTCGATCGATGGTGAAAGCGATATCCCAAGGCGTGGGTGGTAAGTCACGATCTCCGACGCCGAAGAAAACCGCGGATTTTTCGTCTCCAGCCTGACGCATCTTTAAGCGTAGGTGATTGTTTTTCATTTGAATAGGTGTGTCACAGAGTTCAACTCCTCGACTGACAAAAATGGGTTGTGGATTGCAGTTTCCAAATGGCTGCAACAACTCGTAGCTATCTAGAAATTTCAATGAGAGCTCAGAAAAATCGATTTCAGCATCATAGACAAGCCGTGGCATGCGATCTTCTTCGGTAGAGTTTTCTAAAACAAAGGAGGCAAACTTTTCTTTGAAACGATCCAGCGATTCTTCGCGGATAGATAGACCGGCAGCCATCGCGTGGCCACCACCTGCAATCAATTCTTTTTCACAGGCACGGATCGCATCAACCAATGACACACCCTCAATACTTCGACCCGATCCTTTGCCGATTCCATCTTCATCGATCGCAATCACAAAGGTGGGTTTGTAATATTGTCGCATAAGTCGAGAAGCGATGATGCCCACCACACCATGATGCCAATCTCTTGATCCGATGACGATGACAGGATCATTGCTTGTATCAAAATTGCCGAGTTGCTTTATTGCGTCATCGCGTATCTGCTTCTCAAAATTTTGGCGCTGGCGATTATATTGCTCAAGTTTGTTCGCCAGAGCAGTCGCTTCGATTTGGCATGTTGTGGTTAAAGTTGCCAGCGCATCTTCAGGGAAATCCATTCGACCTGCAGCATTCAGACGTGGACCAATGCGGAAACCGACATCCATCGAAGTTGGTAATTCTTTGATGCCGGTGATTTCCTTCAATGCTTGAAGTCCAAGGTTGTTGGATGAAGCCAAACGTTTCAGTCCATGACGAACCAAGATGCGGTTTTCTCCTATCATCGGAACGATATCAGAAATAGTGGCTATCGCAGTAAGATCGAGTAGGTCTTTGAGCTCAAGATCGGTTGGGCGAGTTTTTAAGAGAGCATGACCCAGTTTGAAAACCACACCTGCTGCACAGAGATACGTGAAATCGGTTCCGCATTTCGGATTCACCAACGCGCAGCAATCGGGCCTGCCTTGTGGACTAGGTTCATGATGATCCACGACAACGACATCAATTCCTTGCGCGCGGAGATAGGCGATTTCATCGATGGACACCGTGCCGCAATCGACGGAGATGAGGAGGTCGGGCTTCGCACCTTCGGACATGCATCGTTCTAAAGCCGCAAGGCTCAAGCCGTAGCCCTCGTTACCTCGTTTAGGAATGAATGTGCGTGGTTGGA
>JBILAN010000104.1:0-7025 GCA_044354135.1 Luteolibacter sp. | reverse complement strand
GCGCGTCTTCATCCGTCGATGCGAAATGCACATGCACTCCCCTATCGGTTAGCGCTTTTTCCGCCTTTTCCAAATACTCATCCAAATGATGCAAGGTGTGATCCTTGATCGCTCCTGCAAGTTTCCTTAGTGAATTCGGATCTTCATAATCGTGAAACAAAACGGAATATCGCTTATCCGTCCCTTTCGAGGATCCATCGATTACAGAATGCTGTTTCTCATCTGAAATCTCACGGGCGTATTGATCAATCTGCTGTGCCATGTTTTGTGATAGTTTCTATAAGATTCAAAATAGTTCAATTGCTCAAATCCTCCAGTCGAACTTTCTGGCTAAATTTTTACCAAAACCTGATCAAAATCCTTCCAGACAGGGTCAATGTTTTGATTTCTCAACATTTCTGCGATTTCTGCGGGGCTACGGGTATCGTGGATTTGAAATTGTTCGGTGGCTTTTTCCTTGCCGCTGAGCTCGGTGAGCTCAACGCGTCGACCCTTGACGGTGAGGTGAAGATCATCCGATCCCGCACCGGTGTAGCCACCCGGTTCGGTGCGTGCGCCGGCTGACATGTGAGTCACACCCAGCGGCGCCATCGCATCGCGCAAAGGTGCTGGCTCACGAGTGGAAAGCACGATGGCAACCTGTGGAAAAACGATGCGAAACGCCGTGATCAAACGCAGCAAAGATTCGTCCGGTAGGAAACGTTCGGGATCGGCCTGATATTGGTAGTTTCCGGCGTAGGGTCGCATCCTTGGAAACGCCACCGAGAACTGTGCTTTCCAACAATGTTTGTAGAGATATTCCAAATGCGCGGCGAGCGAGAGCGCCTCATGTTTCCAATCGGCCAAGCCAAACAACGCACCAATCCCGATCCGACGAAATCCGCCGGCATACGCGCGCTCCGGACAATCTAACCGCCAATCGAAATTCTTCTTCGGTCCCGCGGTATGAAGTGTCTGATAGGTTTCGCGATGATAGGTTTCCTGATAGACAATCAAACCCTCCGCACCGTGATCCACCAACTCCCGATATTGATCGTCCTCCATCGGACCGACCTCCAACGCCAGCGTCGGGAACAAGGGAATCAACGCATCCAAACATTTCTGCAAATATCCTTCGGAAACAAATTTCGGATGTTCTCCAGCCACTAACAACAAATTCCGAAATCCCTGCGCGTGCAGATATTTCCCTTCGGTGACCACTTGGTCAACCGTGAGGGTCGTCCGTAAAATAGCCGCATCGCGCGAAAACCCGCAATACGAGCAGTTATTCACGCATTCGTTCGAGACGTATAGCGGCGCAAACAACCTCATGGTCTTACCGAAATTCTGACGCGTCAGTTGCTGGCTTTTCGCCGCGAGCTTTTCCAAAGCGACATTGTCCTCCAACAAACTCTTGAACCGACGCATCAGCGGCGTTGGGTTCGCAAGCAGCTCAGGATAGACAGCGGAAAACAGCATGACCCAACCTGAAATAGGAAACGCCGGACGTCCAACCTCTATCGTCCCACTTTCAAAGAAATCTTAACCACCACCCTCCATCTCATTCAAATCAGCTAAAAACCACGCCTTACAATCCTTGTCGTGGCTGTGACAAAGATTGTAAGGTGGGATTTGTGTATTCGTGGGGAAAACAAGCTTGGGGATTGGCTTATTTTGAAACTCTCTGACTCGTCGAAGCCTTCGTTATTGCCCAAATCGCTCCAGCGATGAATCATCTGGCCGTGGCGGTTATTTTAGCAATCGAGAGCTCTTGTGATGAAACGGCAGTGGCGATCCTACGGGGTGAGCCGAACCAGCCCGCCGAGCTGCTTTCGAGCGTGGTAGCCTCGCAAATCGAGGAACATCGAGTTCATGGCGGAGTGGTTCCTGAAATTGCCTCCCGCAGTCATTCGCTCAATCTTAATGGTTTGGTGGAGAAATCGCTAGAAATCGCTAATATGGGCATGGCGAATATCGAGGTCTTTGGCGCAACGATGGGACCTGGCCTCGCCTCTTCCTTACTCGTCGGTAGCACCGCTGCGAAGGCAATGGCATGCGTATCAGGAAAACCATTTATCGCCGTCAACCACCTTGAAGGCCACCTGCTGTCCCCGTTTATCGAGCGCACTGCGGTGCCTCATCACATCGGATTGATCGTTTCCGGTGGGCACACCCAACTCATGCAAGTTTTCTCGCCAGGAAACTACCAGAAACTCGGTAGCACCCGCGACGATGCCGCTGGGGAGGCGTTTGACAAAGTCGGCAAAATGCTCGGTCTGCCTTACCCCGGCGGACCTGAGATTGAAAAAGCCGCGCAGAACGGAAATCCCCTCGCCTACGATTTTCCACGCTCGATGATGCAGGGTGGCGAGCTCGATTTTTCATTTTCTGGTCTGAAAACCGCCGTGCTCTACACCTTACAAAAAGACCCGAGCGCCAAGATCGAAGACATCGCCGCTTCGTTCCAAGCCGCAGTGGTCGATGTCTTGGTGGAAAAATCCATCCGTGCCGCAAAAGCCACGAAAACGAATCTGATCAGCCTCTCCGGTGGGGTTAGCCTCAACCGCACCGTTCGTGAAGCGTTCACCCAACGCTGCAACAAAGAAGGGATCGACCTCGCAATCGCCAAATCCGAACTTTGCACCGACAACGCAGCGATGATTGCCTTCGCCGGCCTGCTGCGTTTTCTATCAGGAAAAACCGATCCTCTGGATGGTGATATCGATCCGAATCTCAAACTCTGATTTTCTTTGGATTTCAGGCTCGCATCCGATACCCCTCCGAATCAATTTATCTCTAATGAAATACCGAGCGCTCATTTTTGATTTTGACGGCACCATCGCCGACACGCTTGGAGAGACTCGAAAAATTTTCAATGAAATCGCTCCTGAATACGGCATTCGTGAAGTTCAAGAACACGAGGTCTCCGCACTCAGGCATCTCTCGTTAAAGGAGATTTTATTAAAACTAGATATTCCAAATTATCGCGTTCCCTCCATCATCGCTCGCGGCACATCCATGATGCGAAAGAACATCGATCGCCTACAGCTTATCGATGGCATGAAAGAGGTCCTAGTCGAACTCAGAAACCAAACGGATCATTTCGGAATTCTAACATCTAATGCCACAGCGAACGTCGACGTATTTCTTCGCAATCATGGAATTCGAGACCTTTTTGAATTCGTTTCCTCCACATCGAAACTCACCGGCAAATCACGTCATTTGAAAGCGATACGTAAAACCTTCTCACTAGATCATCCGGAAATGATCTACATCGGCGATGAGTTGCGTG
Organism: Luteolibacter sp.; assembly: GCA_044354135.1. Lineage (GTDB taxonomy): Bacteria > Verrucomicrobiota > Verrucomicrobiia > Verrucomicrobiales > Akkermansiaceae > Luteolibacter. Next base: position 3,754 of record JBILAN010000104.1, on the reverse strand, counting down.
ATGTGAAAGCCTCCCAAAAAGCCAACATCCCGCATGCTGCCGTGAGTTGGGGTTTCAACTCCCGCGAATCACTCGCAGAAGCCAAACCCACTTACCTCTTGGATCATCCTAAAGAACTATTCCAGATCAAGGATTAGTTGGCGCCTCGATCACGTTTTCGATCACCGCTTTATCATGTTCGGCTGCAGGATTATGCTCTTTAGCAGGACCGTTTGGCAGAATAATAAAGCAAAGGTATACAATGATGGTTGGGGTCAGCGCAGCTAGGAATAATTTCAGTGGCGACACACCACCTTCGAAGTATTTCGATAGAATACTTTGACCTGCAGGGTTGGGCGCGTTGGCAATCACGGTTAGACCACCGCCTGCCACCGCACCAGCGACAACCGCGTGTTTGGCACTGAATGAAATCCCCTCAACTTGAGAGGCGAGATAGGTAATCGCGGCATTGTCATTGAATGCTGTTAGAATTGTCGCACCCAACATCAATGCGTCATCCGAAAGTGTCTGGATAATTGGACCGATCCACCAACCCTGACATCCGCCATGAATCACCAAGCCCGCAAGGAAGAAACCGACCAGCATCGGACTTCTCATCGAAACCGCATTCTGATGATGACGTGTCGCCATCAAAAACGCCAAGAAAAACAGGAATCCTCCGACAAATAAAACTGGGTAATGAGCGGTATATACCGTCCATCCAAGGAACAAGAGGTGAGCAAAAGTGACCCATGCTGGAATCGGTGTCTCACGTTCACTCCAAGCTTTTGGATTGAGTTTGTTATCCTGAACGCCATCCGCAAGATCGGCCAACCGATGCAATGATTTTTTAAAAATCAGGAAATACAAAAGGCTTGATAGAACCACTCCCGTTACTGCCTTCCATCCGAAATGTTCTAACATGAAAAGCGTGTCCCATCCCCATGTTCCGGCAACCATCAGAACCGGCGGAGCGGCAAAATGAGTGAGCGTGCCGCCCACCGAAATGTTCACAAACAGCAGTCCAATTGTTCCGTATGCCAGAGTAGGAGATGGCTTGAACTGATAGAACTTTTTAGCCAGCAACATGGCAGCTATTGTCATCGCAGCAGGCTCAGTGATAAAAGATCCGAGAATTGGTGCGATGATCAGCACACTCAACCACCATGCCGCAGGAGTTCCTTTACCCAAGGCCGCTGCAACAGACATCAGCTTTTCTGCAAAGCGCAGCACTGGACGACTTGCCGCAATTGCCATGATCACCACAACAAACAAAGGCTCGGTAAAATTTTTATCCTCTGAGAGATACAATTTGAAATCTCCCCAGCTGTAATAATAGGTCGCTGCACCAGCCAGAACGAGCACCCAAATTCCGAATATCGCTTCTACTTCGCTAAGAAAGTGAAAAAATGTGGCTTTGAACGAAACCTCAGGTTCACCATCTGGATGTTCATGGTCACGCGGTCCGCGTTTTCTGAGATTTTCCTGATGAATGTGATCGTAATGATGAGCCAATTTACCCAATGGAATTGCGACAAAGGTATGGCAAATTGCCAATAGGAAGATGATCGTGGCCGCCACGTTGAAAGGATCTTCTGACGCTCTGGCTTTGATGATAGCCATGGCATCCCCCTTTACCTCTTTATATGTTTCAGTAGGTTTGGGAAAAGCCGCATACTGACTGCTGCCATCTGATAACTTCGGATAAGCCGCCTCTGCTCCATGACCTCCGGCAGCTTGCGCCGGTGAGAAACTGAACATCAAAACAGAGAGTATAAGTAGAGTAATAGCTTTCATCGTTATTAACGTGGTGGGGGGCTTATAGAACTGCAAATGTTCATCGGCAAGAGGAACCGCCAAAATCCGTCCCAAGGTTTCCCAAGGTTTGGATTGGCAAGCTGAACGCTACGGTTTATGCCTCCTCTTCGCAATTCCTGTATCCATGACCAGCGATCTCACCATCATCAAAGCCGGAACCGGCGTCCTGACCAAAACCGCCGATGGCACCATCGATCGCGGAGCTCTGGTTCATTTGGTCGCTGCCATTTCAAAACTCATCAACGAAGGGCATCGCTGCTTGTTCGTCTCGTCTGGTGCGGTGGGCTCCGGGGTTTCCGCCATGGGCCTTACCGAATACCCCAATGATATCGCCACCCGCCAAGCCTGCGCTGCGGTCGGCCAAGCACGACTCATGAGCACTTATAGCTCGCTGTTTTCTAATTTCGATATACTCGTCTCCCAAATCCTCCTCACCACCGAAGACATCCAGTCCGAAACACGCGCCACCAACCTTCTCAACACATTCAATCGCCTCCTCCAAGAACCCCGTATCCTTCCCATCATCAACGAAAACGACTCCGTCGCGATCCGCGAACTCAGTTTCGGAGACAATGATATGCTCTCCGTCCAAGTCGCGAAACTGGTCGGCGCCAAACGCGTGATCCTCCTCACCAGTGTCGATGGCTTGCTTGATCCTACCAATAAGCAACTCATTCCCGAAGTCAGAGATATCGATGCCGCATTCGGTCACGTCCAGAATGACAAAGGCAAATTTTCCATGGGCGGCATGAGTTCGAAGCTAGAAGCCGTGAAATGTGCCACAGAGGCGGGCATCGAAGTCCACATCGCCAACGGTCGCAACCCCGAGCGACTCTCCGACATTTTGAATGGAAAAGGTATTTCCACCCATTTCATCGCTAAAAAGTAAGCCCATGTCCGATCCCATCACCGAGCAAATCCACGCCATGGGCAAACAAGCCCGTGACGCAGCTTACCAACTTGCCGCACTCTCCTCCGATCAAAAAAACACCATCCTCCGCGCCATGGCACAGGGGCTCCGTGATAACGAGTCTGAAATCCTGTCCGAGAACCAGAAGGATCTCACCGCAGGTCAGGAAAAAGGGCTCTCCAGCGCCATGATCGATCGTTTGAAACTCGACAGCTGTAGGCTTGAAGCCATTGCCAGCGCCCTCGAACACGTCGCCACCCTGCCCGATCCCGTCGGTCAAGTCCTCGAAGATTGGACTCAACCCAACGGCCTACGCATCGAACAAATCCGAGTTCCAATTGGCACCATCGGCATCATTTATGAGAGCCGACCCAACGTCACCGCCGACGCCGCAGCTCTCTGTTTCAAAACTGGCAACGCCACCATCCTGCGTGGTGGTAGCGAAGCGATCCATTCCAACCGCGCACTTGCCTCAGCCCTCAGCACCAGCGGTAGGAAAGCCGGACTTCCAGAACATGCGATCCAACTCATTCCTTTTACCGACCGCCAAAGCGTTGCAGCCATGGCTGGCATGGATCAATGGCTTGATCTGATTATACCAAGAGGCGGAAAAGGATTGATTGAAACGGTTGTTTCATTGGCTCGGATGCCCGTCATTAAACACTACGATGGTATTTGCCATATATACGTCTCCGAAAAAGCCGATCAGGAGATGGCGATCAACCTTATCCTGAATTCCAAGGTTCAGAAACCCGGTGTCTGCAATGCCCTCGAGACCCTGCTCATCCAAAAATCCATCGCCAAAAATTTCCTCCCAAAAGTCGCCAGCGCACTCCGAGAAAAAGGCGTCGAACTCCGTGGCTGCGCAAACTGTTTGGAAATCCTGTCCGACCTCATCCCCGCCACAGAGGAGGATTGGTCGACGGAGTATTTGGAAAAAATCCTTTCGATCAAAATTGTCGATACACTCGATGAAGCGATCGCTCATATCAACACCTACGGTTCACACCACACCGACAGCATCGTCACCACAGATTCCGCTGAGGC
>JBILAN010000004.1:0-81233 GCA_044354135.1 Luteolibacter sp. | reverse complement strand
GTTTTTTCCAATTGGTCAATCGTCCGGAAATTACTCTCCAAATCCTCAAGATTCTGAGCCCAAAAATGCTCACCGCCCGTATCGCTGGCGATCTTCCTCAGGGTCGGCAAATCAAATTCCTGGCGCGGGAATGCCTGGATACTTCCTGAAACCCGACCCTCCTTAGTTCCAATCGCAACCGTGTAGGTTTTAATACCCAGTGTTTTGATGTGTTTTGCCGCATCCAAGGGAGAAATTTTTCCCGAGTTACTCGCGCCATCTGTAATCAAAACGATGATTTTACTTTTTGAATCGCGATTATCCAAACGCGTTGCAGCTGTTGCCAATGCAGAACCAATCGCCGTCCCTTGTTCTTTGACCGTACCTATTCCATTGCGATTGAGACGCAACCGATCCAAGCCACTTCTCAACCAATCGTGATCCATGGTAATCGGACTAACAGAAACGGGTCGGCCCGAAAATGCGACCAATCCTATTCTATCATCCGGTCGTTTGGAGATAAACGAATCGACCACTTTTTTTGCAGCATCGATGCGTTTCATCGGCTTACCTTCGTATCGGAAATCATCGATATCCATCGACAGAGAGACATCGAAGGCGATCAGGATATCGATCCCGCTGGCGATGCGACTTTGATATTCGTTTCTCCAAACTGGACGAGCCATTCCAAGGATGGCGAGAACCAAGGAAATGAAAACCAGAGGAAAACCGATGTTCCAAGCCATCCGATTGACCCGTTTGCCTAAAGTTTGAAGCACATCGAGATTAGGGAAAACCACAGCACCTGTCGCGCCTCGTCCTCTACGTAGAATTAACAAGAGCAAACTCGGAATCAGCAGCAACAACCATTGTGGCTGTGCGAGGCGGAAATGAATGAGAAAGGATTCGATCATGCCGTGTGAATCCTTTCTAAAAATTTGATTGCCCCCTGCTTAAGCGTATCCACGTCTGCAACAACTACTTCATCAGGTCCGTATTTGATCGCGGCCAGCTTTGAGAAATAATTTGTAATTTCTAACTTCAGATCCTCACTGAAATCCTTGATCGCATCGTGCCTGCCAATGAATTCCTCATGCGTCTCATACAACGCGGGTTCATTCATCACCTTCGCAAGATATCGCCTCAAAACCAAGGAAACGATGATTACATTTTCTTTACCTATCGATACATGAAGTTTACCAAACTCAGCCAAAGCTTCTTGATATGCCAAAATCTTGACTTGATTGGGATTTTGGATTTTGGATTTCCTTAAAAATAAATATCCCAAAAAAAACACCAAGATTAGAACTGAACTAGACAAAACGATATGCCACCACTCCAATTCCCAATTCGGAACCAGATCCATGGCATCATGGCTTTCTGCTAATTCAAATTTGGTTTTACTATCCGCCATGCTTCCTATTTTCGCCGTTTTCCTCTTCGTTTCAAAAGTAGATGTAACGCGGGTAAGGCATCACTGTCGGTCAATAAGTCAGTGGTATCGATTCCGTGTTTCTTAAATACCGATGCCACTTCTTCAGATTGTCTATGCGTGAGCTGCTTGTACGCCATTCCGAGACTGCGGTTATTGGTGTTAACTGTGGTCTCGATTCCACTTTCAGGATCAATCAGCACGACTTTCCCTACTCGAGGTAAATTTTGCTCAACTGGATCAATCACTCGCAAACAAACGGTTTCATGTTTACTCACCAATTTACCCAAAGGCTTATCTAGCAATAATGCCTGGAAATCGGAAATCATGAATACCAGAGATTTACGTTTAAGGGATTTAATCAAAACGTTACACGCATCTTCTATGCTCGTACCGCGTTTCGTGGGACGGGCCATGAGTATTTCACGTATCATTCTCAACAAATGCCGGCTGCCTTTCGCGGGCGGAATGAACATCAATGGTTCACCCGCAAAAATCAACAAGCCCACCTTATCTCCATTTTGTAACGCACTGAAACCCAGAACTGCCGCAATCTCCGCTGATAACTCACGTTTGCTCAAATGATGGCTACCGAAATCAGCCGAGCCAGATACATCGACCGCCATGATCACGGATAATTCCCGTTCTTCACGAAATTTCCTAACAAAAGGTTCATTCATGCGCGCCGTTACATTCCAGTCGATGAAACGCACTTCATCACCGTGCTGATATTCCCTGAAATCATCGAAGTCCAAGCCCTGACCACGGAATGATGAAAGATACTCACCAGAAAACGACTCACGCACCAACCGACGGGCCTTCAACTCGAGCTTGCGTACTCGAGCCATCATTTCCTCAATATGTTGTTCTTCAGTCATCGCTCAGAAATCGACTATGGCACCACGACTTTTGAGAGGATGCGCGCAATGATCGCATCTGTCGTGACCCCTTCAGCTTCTGCTTCATAGGTCAGTAAAATTCGATGACGCAGAACATCCACTGCCATGTCCTTCACGTCCTGCGGCGTAACAAACGCACGACCGTTCATGAAAGCACGCGCACGCGCCGCCAATGCGAGATTGATCGTACCACGCGGTGATGCACCAGCGCGTATCCAATTTTTCAAAGGCGCATCAACTTTCATCGGATTGCGCGTCGCATCGATCAAATCAACGATGTATCTGCGAATAGAGTCATCGATGTAAATATGATTCACCAACTCTCGTGAATGGCTCACTTGATCGGGTGTTGCCACATTGTGGGTTTCATAAATCGGTGCCGATGTTGCCATCCGATTCAAAATTTCCAATTCCTCATCTTTACTCGGATAATCCACATTCACCTTGAGTAAAAACCGATCCAGCTGCGCTTCAGGCAATTGATAAGTTCCTTCTTGGTCAATCGGGTTCTGAGTCGCCAATACAAGGAAAGGTTTGGGCAATGGATACGAACGATCTCCCAGAGTCACTTGTTTTTCCTGCATCGCCTCAAGCAAGGCGGATTGCACCTTAGCTGGGGCGCGGTTGATCTCGTCCGCTAAAATGAGATTATTAAAAATCGGACCCAACTTGGGTTCGAATTTCATTTCCTGAGGATGATAGATCATCGTTCCCACCAAATCCGCTGGCAATAAATCTGGAGTAAATTGGAACCTGGCGAACGAGGCTGAAAGCGAACCAGAGAGTGCTTTAACCGCTAGGGTTTTCGCCAAACCGGGCACACCTTCCAGCAGGATATGGCCGTTACATAATAGCCCAACTAGCAATCTGTCCACCAATACCTCCTGCCCAACTAGCACATGGCCCATCTCCTTCTTTACGGCATATATCCAGCCGCTGCTCTCCGATATCTGTTCTTGAAGTTGTTCTGTCGTCATAGCTAACAACCTATAGTTTGACATTCCAGCCGCACAGTGCAACCGACAATCTTTGGTAATTACCATTTTTGGGGCAATTTTTAGCCACTCGAAACTTTAGCGATCTGTAGATCTTATCTCCATTGCGGTGATTTCGCCGCAGTAAGGACAGGAAAAATGACCCTCAACCAAGATCGATTTGGCAACTTTGAGCCGATGACTTCCAAAGATTCTTTGAACGTCCCGATGCTTGGAACAGCCCCTGTTTTGCAGGGGCGAAACCAAGCATAAAGGGCAACGCAACTTAGATGTCAGTATGAAATTGAATAACAAAAGCAAAATCAGCCCACCAAAAATGTAGCCGCTGATGGTGAGACAGGGGATATCACGGGTAATGACCCCGTAAACCAAAACACCAATTGCAGGGAACAATCCGATGATAAGGAAAAAGAGCAAAAACGAAGCCAGACGGTAACGCCACAAGGTAGATTTGGTTGGCAACCGATGCATAAAAAACTTGATAGGGGGAAAAAGCGCTAAAGACAATCCTATCTTACCAAGCCAAGCGATATTTTTTATGGATTGAAACGCTTATCTAAAATTTCCTTACGATAATTGAATATTGTCTCAAGTTTCGGCCGGACAAATAGAGAATGTCCTATCTCCCCAAACGGCCAAAATGGCAACGCATAGTGCACCAGATCTTTCATCAACACTCCGCCTTCAACCTCCTCGAAATGATGCAAATGGTGCCAGAACTTATAAGGACCAAAGCGTTGTTCATCAATAAAACTCTGATTCTCTCTCACACACTTGATTTCTGTAACCCATGGCACCCATACCCCCGGCGCAATCTTGACTTTGTATTCAATGATCTGACCCTCATACATTATCTCACCTGGCTGATACAAAATTTTAAACCCCAAATTCTTGGGTGTGATTTCATCCAAATTTCTCGGACTGGAGAAGAAATCCCATGCCTGCTTTAGACTGATAGGCAGAAATTGTTCTTGTTCTAGCGTATGGATCATCAAACTAGATACCACAGATCTCGCAAGTTGCAATGAGCGACACAAAAATTTATAATTTCCAGTCTTCTGCCTGCACCTAAAATCTTCTGTCTTACCTTGCACTTTTCCCTTGGAAGATCCGGAAAATTCGATTCGTATTCTCGCACCTATGAAATCGAAATTTTTAATCGCTGCCTGCGCAGCATCCATGTTGTTCGTTATTCCTGCTGCCGCCGATGATACCCCGCTCGCGAAGCAAATGGAAATCTTGAACGATGCTTACAAAGCCATCAAAAAAGAGCAAGACCCAGCCAAAGGCGCTGCTCTCGCTAAAGAAGCTCAGGACGCCATGGTTAAAGCCATCTTGGAATTGCCTGAAATGGTCAAAGCCATGCCAGAGGGTCCGGATAAAGCCAAAGCTTCTGCAGAGTATCGTAAAATGATGGGAACCTTGATTTCTGCCCTCGCTGATATGGAACTCGCATTCCACAACAAGGATCTGGAAAAAGTCAAAACCATCGTCGAGCAACTTCGCGAAAGCAAAAAGCAAGGCCATGACAAATTCATGGACGAAGACGAGTGATTGATCGCATCTCAAAAAAAGCCCGCAAGAATGATTCTGCGGGCTTTTTTATTTGGAAGAATTTGAGTGAAAATCACTCGACAACTATTTTCGAGCCAACCGCCAACTTTGAGTAAACGGTAGGCATCGTTTTTGATGGCCCGCGGATACATGCATGTGAAACTGGGACACGCTTTACAGGACCGATATGATGGCCCACACCGTCATTAGTCAGGCGCATCCAGTATTTCATCGGAGCACCGTCAAATCTTCCACCTTCAGGGATGGCATCCTCAAAGGCGTTCGCATCACTATTCACCAATTTACCTTCAGCATCATAAATCCGTCCGTATTTGTTCGAACTCTTATCTACGACCTTCTCAAGAATCTTGTATGTTCCTGGAGGAGTTGGATGTGTCTTTCTTCCGGAGCAAATCGGATAATCAATCACAACCTGGTCTCCGTTCATCAACTTCCCTCGCTGAGTCTCTAAATCAATCTTCAACCATGAATTGGACGGCTTGGTCACTTCCAATAATTCGGAATTTGTCCAAGAATCATAAGTTCTTGGATAGTCTTTCTCTGCAACAAAAAACTCATAAGTCCCCGGCTGATGTGGGTTTTTGTATTCAGGATGAGTTTTAACCAACCTCGGGTCATTCGGATTAGGTGCACAGCTGGAAAATACAAAAGCAAAACCACCAAGACCAATCAGGAGAGAGTTTTTGTGTAACATAATGAGTTGGGGACAATTAGTGGATTTCCCCTATCTTTACAATAACTCATATCTAGCCATTTCTATTTGACCAGACAGTTCGGGCAAGCCTAGGCTCGAGCTTTGATAAGCCCACCTCTGGTTAAACATGCCATATCTATGAATTACATTTTTTGCCTAGTTAGCCTCCTAGGAGCGTTTCTTTTATTCCAAGTTCAGCCCATGATCAGTAAGTTCATCTTGCCTTGGTTTGGTGGTAGCCCCGGTGTATGGACCACTTGCATGCTGTTTTTCCAAATGGTGCTGTTTGCGGGATACAGCTACTCGCACTTTCTTACCCGCCGTAAACCGCTGACTCAGGCATGGGTGCACGTGTTACTGCTTTTGCTCGCTGCTGCTCTACTTCCCATCGTGCCAGATACCTCCCTTAAACCAGATGGATTGGAAAATCCGGCATGGAGTATCATCGTTCTTCTACTGGCAACGGTCGGCCTACCTTACTTCGTGCTGTCTGCTACCAGTCCACTGGTGCAAGTATGGTATTCCCGCGTTTATCCAAATCGCATGCCGTGGCGCTTGTATGCGCTCTCAAACATCGGGTCTCTCACCGCACTGCTTACCTACCCCATCCTCATCGAACCCCGCTGGGATGTCGTAAGACAGACCTGGATCTGGTCTGGAATATTCATTCTCTTTGCTCTATTGATGGCGGCTTGTGCCGTAGGCGAGTGGAAGCGCGGCACCTCCGAGGCCGCCCGGCGGCTCCATGAAGAAGAAGAAAAAGACGCAAAATCCCCGCCTCCCGCTATAGCAAACCGCATTCTATGGGTTCTACTCCCCGCATTCGCATCGCTGATGTTACTGGCAACCACGAATCATGTTTGCCAAGACGTCGCCGTCATTCCCTTTCTCTGGGTAATCCCGTTGGCACTATATCTGATCACTTTCATCATTTGTTTCGACCACCCGCGTTGGTATGTCCGTCCTATTTGGGCAATTCCAGCGATGCTGGTGATTTTCCTTACCTCTGGCATCTATAACATTCCATGGAATTGGACTCCTGGATACGTAACGGAGCTAGTGGTCCATTTCTCAGCAATGTTTCTAATCTGCATGGTTTGTCATGGCGAACTGGCAAAACTCAAGCCTGGCACCTCTCATCTAACAGAATACTATCTTCTAATGTCAGCCGGTGGCGCTTTAGGCGGTCTGATGGTCAGCCTGGTGGCTCCCATGGTTTTCAACACATACATGGAATGGTCACTCGCGATCGCCATCGGTTTTATTCTAGTATGCTGGGTAACTTTTCTTGGAATCTCTCACAATAAATCCAAATCCGTAAAACGAGTCAGCGGCGCAGGACTCGGCATTACCGCCATCGTCGCATTCGTCTTCATTGTTAATTGGGAATTCCTATCATTCGGTGGAGCTCTTGAACGATCACGTAGTTTCTATGGCACTCTGCGAATCAACTCACGAACAGATGAACAAGGTGAAAAATATCACTCCCTGTATTGCAGCGGCACCGAGCACGGACGCCAAAACATGGAGCCCGCAAAACGTCGCGAGCCTTTGACATACTACGGTCACCAAACTGGTGTGGGAATGGTCCTCAATAATTTGAAATCTAAAATCGATGCTAAGGTCGGCATCATTGGCATGGGTACGGCAACAGTCGCCTGCTATGCCGAACCCGGTCACACCTATCACTTCTATGAACTCAATCCAGATGTGGTTACTATGGCACTTAAATGGTTCACCTTCGTCCCAGATATGCAGGCCCGCGGAGCAAAATACGAACTCACCATGGGCGATGCGCGACTCTCTCTCGAACAACAAGAACCGCAACATTACGACGCAATCTTGCTAGATGCCTTCAGCGGAGATTCCGTGCCTGTCCATCTTCTCACGCGCGAGGCTTTTGAAATTTATGAAAAACACCTGAATCCCGATGGCGTCATTGCAATTCATATCACCAATAAATATCTAAACCTCGCACCCGTGGTTGAGCGTCTCGCCAAAGAGTTCGACTACCTAACCACCCGTCAATGTATCGACCCCGGCGATCAACCCGGTCATTACCAACCCGACTACCTGCTGCTGACAAAAAATGCCGAATTCATTAAGGCACACCCACCCGCACCTCCGTCATACGCAAGAGATATAGATGTCCCCTTGTGGACGGATCACGCCCACAATCTATTTCAAATCCTAGATCGTCGCTAGACTGATTGCCAAAAAGTCTAATTCGAAACGACCGAGTCCGCAGGCCTCGGATTCTAGGCGTGAGGAGGGAGTGAAATCCAGCCTTCACCGTTCTCCATATTCGGAGAACGCACACTGCTTGGCCGGAGTGCAACGTAGGCAATGAACATCCACGACTGACGAACAGATATACATCTCTCGATCTGACCACTTCCACGAAAGCCGCAAGAATTATTTTTCTTACAACTTACCCGTAAATGGGTAGGTTTTCGCGTATCTCATCTCACTCTACTTTCCCCCTGCCTTGGCTTAAACCGATATCGCAGAGTAAAAACCCAGCTCTCTCAGAAAATGTCAAATTCCTCTGTCAGCTAGGCTTCTTAGAGTTGTGCCAATACGGAAATCATGGGGAAAGCCCCAAATGACCTACAATCTGTCCATTCTGCTTACCTTCAAAATCAAAAGCCATCTCGAGCTCTTTTCCTTGGCGATTTCCTCGACACGGCGTATCAATCTCGCATGAGCAACTCTACAGAACAAATATCCGAAGACATTAAAACCGCCATGCGTGCGAAAGACTCGGTCGCGCTCAACTCTCTGCGCGCCCTCAAAAGCGCCATCACCAACGCCGCGATCGAAAAAGGTGGACTCGGAACTATCTTGGATGAACCCGAGATTATTGCGGTCGTTCGGAAACAAATCAAACAGCGCCAGGATTCCATCGAGCAGTTCGAAAAAGCAAGCCGTCCCGAGCTCGCCGAAAATGAAAAGGCTGAGATCGCCATCCTCTCCAAATATCTTCCCGCTGCTTTATCAGAAACACAAATCAACGAATTCATCGCCCAAGCAATCCAGGAAACTGGTGCCACATCCAAGGCAGACATGGGCAAAGTCATGAAACGCACTCAAGAACTTTGCGAAGGCCGCGCCGATGGAAAAACACTTTCCGCCACAGTGATGTCCCGCCTAGCCTAATTCCCCAATTTGACTCCACTACGTTCCGTCTAAGCAATTACGGCTTTGCCTAAATTCGAATAGCTCGTTACCACTCGCACGGCGTTCGCACTGCTTTCCCAATCTCCCAATCTCCCAATCTCCCAATTTCCTTTATTCCACATCGATGTTCGAAGTCAGACAAAAACCAGAAATGGTCGAGCGCGCCCTGCTCGTCCGACTCTATTTTGATAAAAGCGAAGCAGAAGAGTCTGCTTCGTTGTTGGAAGAACTTGGCGAACTCGTCTCTACTCTAGGCATCGAGATCGCTGAGTCCGTGCTGGCAAAATCTCGCGAAATGCATAAAAAATATTTGTGCGGAACGGGCAAAGCGGCAGAAATCGTCGAACTCGCCAAAGCCCATCAATGCGACTGCATCGTCATCGATAACAACCTCGCCCCCTCACAACAACGCGAGTGGGAGAAACTCGCCGATCTCTGCGTCATCGACCGAGAAGAAGTCATCCTCGATATTTTCGGAAAACGCGCGCAAACCAAAGAAGCCCGCTTACAGGTTGAGCTCGCCAAAATGCAATACGCCCTCCCTCGGCTCGCTCGAATGTGGGGACACCTTGACCGTGAAGGCGGTGGCGGTGGATCCGGTGGCGGCGGCGGTGCCGAACGCGGCATGGGAGAAAAACAAATCGAGATCGACCGTCGTCTCGCCCACCTCAGCATCGATCGTTGCAAACGCGAACTCGAGATCGTCCGTAAACAACGTAAAACTCAACGCAAGGAACGCGAGAAGCTCGATACGCCACACGCCGCTATCGTCGGCTACACTAACGCTGGAAAATCGACGATGCTCAATATCATTTCGGGTTCAGATGTTATGGCAAAAGACATGCTCTTCGCCACGCTCGATACCACCACACGCCGCATCGATCTACCCGATGGTCAACCTCTTCTGATCACCGATACGGTCGGCTTCGTTCGCAACCTTCCTCACCGTCTCGTTGAGGCTTTCAAAGCTACTCTCGAAGAAGCTGTCCTTGCTGATTTTCTCATCCACGTTCTAGATGCCACATCACCTGAAATTGAAACGTTTCAAGCTACCACGCTGCATGTGTTAGAAGAACTCGGCGCTATCGATAAACCCATCATCACGGTTTTGAATAAAATCGATAAAGTCACAGATCCTTGGGAACTGATCTGTTTGGAGAAACGATTTCCCGATGCCATCCACGCATCGGCAATCACGGGTCAAGGACTGGATGACATCTACAAAGCCTGCTCGCAGGTACTCGCAGACCGAGTGACGCATGAGAACTATCGTATTCCGCAAATGCGAGGAGACATCCTCAACCTACTGCACAACGACGCGAAAGTCCTCTCGACTGAATACGATGAAAACGACATCATCGTTACCGCCATTGTTCCTGCAAACATCGCCGGCAAACTCAATGAATTTCTCGTTGTTCATTAATTTCAGACATGCGTTTTTTTCTAACAATTCTTTTTTTATCTCTGACGCTCAGCGCACAAGAATCCGAACCCAAGATTCTTAAGGCCCTACCCTTGCAAGCGGAAGCTGTCGAACCAGAGCCGACTCCCATTCCAAAACCCATTGTCGTTGAACCTCCAACTGCGCCTGAAAAACCAAAGGAGACTACGCCTACAGAAAAACCGCCTGAGGAAATCCCTCTTCCAAAACCAACGGAACCTTCACCCATCCAACAAAAACCCACTGGAGATGACGCCACCCGCCTCCAGATTTTTCTTGATCAAGCCAATTTCGGCCCCGGTGTGATCGATGGCAAAATCGGCCTCTTCTCCCAACTGGCTGTAAAAGCATGGAACGAAGTCAATGGTCATCCACTAGAAGATTGGCAAGCTGTTAACGCAATTGCCCGCGAACAAATTACCAACCCATACGCCGTCGCACTTGTTCCTGAGATTGTTACGGAATGGGTCAACGATAAGCTTTCCACCAAACGCAGCGAACAAGCCAAAACCAAACGCATGGCTTATCGCTCCATCGCCGAATTCATGTCGGAACGCTACCATACCGACATCCCAACCTTGATCGCTCTGAATCCGGAAATCAAAATTTATAACCTCAAACCCAAAGACAGCATCACGGTCCCGAACGTCACTCCTTTTCTGGTCGAAGACCTAACAGATCGCGCATGGAAGGAACTTGAAGACCTTTCGGATCGCTATGTCGTGGTCGATACGAAAATCAACCAAGTCCGCATCTTCGCCGCTGCCCCGCGTCCTGCAATCATCACCGATCCTGAAGCGCCCGCCGCCCCTGTCGCCAACAGCGCTCTGCTCGCCTCGTTTCCTATTACCCCAGGCAAACCCCAGTTCATTCAGTTTGGCTCATGGAAACTCCACAACATGGTCGCACTGCCATGGTGGCGATACGATCAACAACTTCTTGATACTGGAAAACGCTCGGAAAACGCCCTCATGATCCCACCAGGTCCGAACTCACCCGTAGGCATCATCTGGTGTGGAACCACCCGTGCCGGTATCGGTATGCACGGCACTTCCGATCCTGAAACCATCGGCCGCTCTCGCTCAGCAGGTTGCATCCGCCTCTGCAACTGGGACGCAATCCGCCTGCCCACTCTCATTCGCCCGGGCGCAACGGTTGAAATCCGTTAGAAATTTATCCGAATCCATTTTATTCCGTCCAAGCAATAACACTTCTTATTATCTAGTTCGTTAATACTCAATCTGTTTATAGCTTTTCAGCATTTAAGTATTTCAGCATTTACCCAATGAAGACATTCACCAAGTTTACCATCCGCTTCGCCGTTTATATGCTGGTTGTTGGATATCTTTGCGCCGATCTTTTCCTATTCCATGGTCCACTAAGCAAACGACTCACCGCCTACGATCCTAACAGTGATGAATTCAAATCAGGTGATGTTGTCGCTCGCGTGTTCGGTTACAAAATCTCGCGCAAGCAACTTGACCGCGCAATTCAAGAACGTCTCTTACTGGAAGGGAAAAAGCTCTCAGACTTCAACCAATCTCAGATCAAACTCATCGAGTATGCCGCTCTCGGTGAACTCATAGACCACGAACTCCTTCGCGTAAAAGTAAAAGTAAACACCAAAGATTTAGAGGTAACCGACGAAGAAATCGATACCCGCCTAGAACTCTTTGCAAAAAAATTCAGCACCCAAAGCGAACTGGATACCGCTTTGAAATCTCAAGGATACCAGAACTTGGATGAACTTCGATATCGTATCGCCGCCCGCATCCAACAGGAAAAATACGTCGCCATGCGAGTCGATCCATTGGTCGTCGTTTCCGAAGATGAGATCTCTGAATTTTACAACACGCATCGTGAAGATTTAAAAATTCCAGAACGCATCCGTGCGCGCCACATTTTCATCGCTACCCTAGGCACCCCAGTAGATGAAGCTAAACAAAAACTTCAATCCGCCCTGATCGAACTCCAGAACAACACCAAAACATTCGACGAACTCGCCCGCACCTTGAGTTCAGATCCAGCCACAAAAAACCAAGGAGGCGATCTCGGGTGGATGTCACGTGATCGACTCCCTAAAGACTTTGGAGATTCTGTATTTTTGTTAGAAAAAAAAAAGCCCACCCTGATCCAAACCAAACTCGGTTTTCATATTGTAGAGCTTACAGACCGGCTCCCCGAACAACCCCAAGCACTTGAGGCGGTTCGTAATGAAATCAAAGCCGCCCTTGCCACAAGCAAACGCCACCAAGCTGTTATCGACTTCCGAACTGCGCTCCGCCAATTCGAGAAGAAGAAAATCGATATCTACAAAGATCGCCTCGCTAAATAATGTTTCACTGTATGAATTTTCGCTTCACTCAAAGGCTCACGATTGATTGACGATTGATGATTGTTGAGGTTTGATTTTTGAATGAAGAAGTTATCCCCCCATGAACTTGAAGAGCGGCTGATTGATTTTGCTGTTGCGATTATTGATATGACTGAAGCATTGCCGAATACCAAAGCAGGCAATCATGTCGCCGGTCAGCTGATTCGTTCAGGGACATCGCCAGCACCGAACTACGGAGAAGCACGCAGCGCTGAATCCAAGAAAGATTTCGTCCACAAGATGAAAATTTCACTCAAAGAATTGAGGGAAACGATGATCTGGCTTAAAATTGCCTCACGTAAGCAAATGATTTTGGGAATTGGAATTGATGCAACGATTACGGAATGTAATGAACTCATTTCAATTTTCGTGAGTAGTACAAGAACCGCTGATGGCAAGTGATTCATCTCAGTTCAAAAATCAAACCTCAACAATCATCAATCGGAAATTATATGGCAATCATATCCCTTCAACGCTCACTTTCCTTCCAACTGATCACTCGGCACTTACCCCACTTCCCATGAAAATCACAATTCTCGATGGCCACACCCTCAACCCCGGAGATAACCCGTGGACTCAAATTGAAAAACTCGGCGAGCTCACCGTTTATCCCCGCACCCCTACCGACCAAATCGTAGAGCGCGCGAAAGATGCAGATATCATCCTCACCAACAAATGCCCGTTGAATGCGGCAACCCTCGCCCACCTCCCGAATCTCAAATTCATTTCCGTCCTCGCGACTGGCTACAACATCATCGACACCAACTATACCGCCCAACATCACATCCCAGTATCCAACGTTCCCATCTACAGCACTGATGCCGTCGCAGAATTTGTGTTCTCCGTCATTCTCGATTTCTTCAAAAAACCCGCCCAACACAGCCTCATGGCACATGGTGGCGATTGGCAAAACTGCCAAGACTTCTGCTTCTGGCAAAACCCGAACTTTTCCGAGCTTGCTGGCAAAACTCTCGGAGTGATCGGTTTCGGTCGGATCGGCCAACGCACCGCCGAACTCGGCGCTGCGTTCAAAATGAACATCCTAGCCCACTCCCGCTCACGATCCGCCACCACCAATTTCCCCTTCGAATGGGCGGCCATCGATGAAATTCTGGAAAAATCCGATATCATCACCCTTCATTGCCCACTAACTCCGGAGACCCAGGGCATGATTTCGAAAAATTCCATCGAGAAAATGAAATCCTCCGCCTTCCTCGTCAACACAGCCCGCGGTCCTCTCATAGACGAAGCCGCACTCGCAGCCGCCCTGAACTCAGGCCGCATCGCCGGTGCCGCCTGCGACGTCGTCTCCGCCGAACCCATTCTCCCCACCAACCCCCTGCTCGGTGCCAAAAACCTCACCCTCACCCCCCACATCGCCTGGGCCGCTACCGAAGCCCGCCAACGCCTCATGACCATAACCGCACAGAATATCCAAGCCTTCCTTTCCGGAAAACCGATTCACACGGTCTAATCCGAAACAAAGAGAACCACGGTTGAATGCGGATAAGATTGGGTCCCATTAATTTTAAACCTGCTGAAATCGCCAATCCACGGTTCAATTATCCTAATATTATCTGGATATCCGCGTTCATCCGCGTCCATCCGTGGTTCGAATTCTTCAGATTTCCGCGTGTTTGGCCAATCCCCCCACCACATTTCTTCTTGCCACCCCCTCTCCCCGCGTCTATGGCGGTCGCACCCCAGAAGGGGACCCATACCCATGAAGTTACACACACGGAAAGTCAAAAAGTCCGCGATGATGGCTCTCGCAAGTCTCGTCCTCATTACCGGTTGCGCCACAAACCTTAAGGATCATAAGGATCCTTACGTCGTTAAATCCACCGAGGAAGGCAAAGCCTCTTGGTATTCCATCAAGACCAATTACGGCACCAAAACCGCCAGTGGCCAAAAACTTTGCAACAACGCGGCCACCGCCGCCCACAAAACCCTACCGATGGGAACAAAGGTCAGGGTCATAAATCTCGCCAACAATAAATCCGAGGTCGTCACTATCAACGATCGCGGCCCCTACAAAAAGGGCCGGGTCATCGACGTCACCATCGGAACCGCCGAGAAACTTGGTTTTGTCAAATGCGGCGTCGTCCCAGTCCGGGTCGAGGTGCTATCGCATAAGCAGTGATGATGGGGATTAGATATTAGGATATTGGATATTAAGATATTAGGGATCAAAGACCGAAGGACTTCCCAAATATCCTAATCTCCCAATATCTTAATCTCCATTCTTCAAAAATCTCCACTTTTCCCTTGCCAAGGCAGCTCCGGTGGCTAGTTTCCGCTCCCCATGCCAAGAGTATCTGGAAAAGCAAAAACACGGAAGGCCGTCGCCAAGCGCTTCAAAGTCACTGGCACAGGAAAGGTATTACGCCGTCACCAAGGAAAACGCCACTTGCTTCAATGCAAGAGCCGCAAGCGCAAACGCGCTCTCGGTAGAGCTGGACTTGTCTCGGCTGCAGACATCAAAAATGTCAAAGAAAACCTTCCTTTCCATTGATAGAGAAGTAAACGACAGCCCACGACCTCGTCCGCGTAACGGACGACCTTTACACAGCCTGATCCGATAAACCGGAGACACGAACAGGTGAGACTGCGGAAGGAACGATAAAAAACGACTTGTTCAAAACCAAACAATAACATGCCAAGAGCCACCAATTCCCCAGCAAGTCGCAAACGCCGCAAGCGTACGCTTCTTCGGGCAAAGGGCTTCCGCGGTTTCCGCTCGAAGCTCTTCCGCTACGCCAAGGACGCTGTCCGTAAGGCGCAACAATACGAATATCGTGACCGCAAAAGACGCAAAGGACAATTCCGCCGCCTCTGGACCCAGCGCATCAACGCTGCCGTCCGTAACGAGGGAATGACCTACTCGCGTTTCATCGAAGGCCTCAAAGCCGCCGGTATCGAAGCTGACCGCAAGATCCTCTCGGATCTCGCCATCACCGACGCCGCTGCTTTCTCAGCCATCGTTGCACAAGCCAAAAAGGCCCTCGAAAACAAAGCACAAGCCGCCTAATAGAAAGCCCTCTGTTAAAATCAAACCAAGCCGCCCGACAGCAATGTCCGGCGGCTTTTTTGTTTAAGCATAGACCTTTAGCCAAAAGTCTTGCGATAACGGAAAGTGAGAGAGATTTGGATCACCCTAGGAGCGCCGTCGCCCTCTTCGGCTTCTTTACTCATCATGCCGACGTGGGCGTCGGTGCTCCTATGATACCTCACCTCTCCTGAATCCAATTCCAGATAGCTTCGTATTGTTTTGATGCGTCTCCTTCCAGGACACTCTGCAGGCTGGATTTATTTCCCTCTGCGTATCTTGGCATTTTGCTTCCCGGCATCACTGCTGCGGGATGGTCCATCCAGCGGTAGTAATAGCCTTCACGCAAGCGTTCGGAAATTTGTGCGAAGTTGACTGCACCGACTTCAAACGCAGCGGTTGGTTTGAGGTCGCCATCGCCATGACAGGTTGTGCAACCAAAGCCTTCGGTGCCGATGAGTGAGTGGCCGATTTTTACCAATTCAGGATCGGTTTTCATTTTCTCCGACGCACTTGGGCTGAAGCCATGGAGTCGGGATAAGCCTTCGGCAAAAGGTTTTGCATGGGCGTTGAAAGCCGGCATTCGCATACCGAGCCATGGTCTTGCGCGTTCTTTGACGGTTCCAGTTAGAACCTCCTCGATGTAACTGGTATGCAGCATTTCGCCGATGAAAGTGAGTTGCGGGCGTGATTGGTCGACCCGTTCATCCAGTTCTTTGACATGCGCCGCGAGTTTTGCGGTGGAACCATGGATTGAGCTCAGCAAGGCAGGCTGTTCATCTAGTGCATGACACGAGGTGCAGCGTTTTGCATCGATCTGACGACTGGCAAATTCGGCGTGATTGTCTTTCATCAATGAACCGTGACCCGATTTTGAAAAAGCGAGCAATGCTTCCAACTGTTTGGGTCTGAGGTTTGGTTTTGGTAATTTTTCCTGCTTTTTATCACTGGAAACGCAGCCTTTTTTTGCCCAATCAATTTTAAAGATTCCATCCAGAGAAACCGCTTTGGAAACCCCGCCTGGCATGCCGGGATGGCAGGTTCCACATTGCAAGCTTTCGGAGATTGCCGCTCCGCGCGTGGCATCACCTTTCGGGAATGTGTAATTGAGTTTGGTTTCTTTACCTGATGAATCCGCCTGGAGAAATGCGGCGAGGGATTTCGCCTCAACATCCGATAACTTGAAATTCGGCATGGAAGTGTATGGATGAAAAGCCTCTGGCTTTTTCAAGAAAGCCATCAATTGATCCGGCAAATATTTCGAGCCAACGTTGTTGAGAGGAATACGGTTCGAGTCATCGCCCGTTTTCTCTCCAGCAGGATCATGACACGCGACACAGCCGAGTTCGTGAAAAACCACACCACCTGCTTTTACGAGTGCTGGATCTGGAGTGGATGGTTTGAGATCTTTTTTAGTCGCAGTGGAAACGAGATAAGCCGCAAGATCGGCCGCTTGTTGAAGTCCTTGAGGCGTAGATGGATCGACCATGTGAGGCATCTTGGTGCTAGGCTTCAACGCCTTGGGATCAGCGATCCATTTCATCAACCACTCCTCCGTTACCCTGTCCCCGATACCAGCGAGGATCGGTGCGATCTCTAACAACTCTGGCATAGGCGTCGCACCGAACCCGTTTTCAGGCGCATGGCATTTTGCGCAGTTTTGCTCGGCAAATACATTACGGCCATGACGTTTCATGTCACCCGCCGTGGCTGGTTCATCTGTGGTCACATCATAGGCACCAGGAGGTATTGTCTGGCGTACCATGCCTTCCTCTTCCCAATACAAACGAATTTCTCCCACCCCGTCATCGGCGCTTTGGTATTTCACCGACAAGGCATGCACACCAGGATTGAGCCTCAGCCGCTCGGATTTTGCGGCACCGAACGTTCCCGCCTCCGTAAGCACCACTTCACCATTGATCAATAACTCGGCTTTCGCTCCCTTCCCTTCAAAGGAAAAAATGAGCCTGCGTCTCTGCTCGACTTTTAAACTACCTGTCCACTCAGTTTCAAATTTCCCGGGCTTCAAAAACGGAGTCGCCACCTGACCCGCTGGGACCGACAATGCGACAAGGCGATCTAACCGTTTATCGGTTGGTTCACCTTGTTGGAAAAATGTTGCAATGAGTTCCGCTTGCGCAAGGCCAACCAATACAGCCCCTGCTAGAAAACGAATGAGATATCTCATAAATCTATTTGCCGTAAACCGTTGCGTGGATGTCTCCGATCATGACATCGCCATCTGCATTTTCCAGATCGTATGCGACTTTAAGCGACATCGAAGGCTTCATGCCATCGATCACCAACTCCACCGCTTTACCATCTACTGAAAGCTTGGCTGAGCTGATGGTGATTTTATCGCGCATTTTGTGTTTTTGTGATTCCGATGCCAAAGCTTTCTCCAAAGCGGCTTGATCTGGGGTATCGACCGAGAATTCCCCGGAACCGTATTGTGGTCCGCGGACATAATCCCAACGTTGACCTGAGTAGCTCGTTTTATCGTTTGCGAGCTCAGCATCCAGCTTAGTGGAGAAATGAATTTTCACGCCGGTGTCGGTGTATTCGAGTTTCTCAGGAAGATTGATGCCGACTTCTGGATTGTAGCGCACGCGTTGAAACGCACAATTGGTTGGAGCGTTGGTCTGCCAACCACGGAAGCCCAACACATACATCGAGCCGTCTTGGTGGAAGCGTGCACGCATCGCGGAGGATTGAAGAGTAATCGGCAGTTTAACCACCCCGCCCTGCATCTTGCCATCTTTCTCAACCGGCAACACGCGATACACGGAAGATTTTCCATAGGACAAATGAATCAACTCACCTGCCTTGAGACCGAATTTTGCAAAATCAGGCACCCACAATTGTGAGCCCCCTGAGTTATCCACGTCCATCGGAAGATAAACCAGAGGTGCGGTGTAAGGCGCATCTTTTAGAATTTGACGTGTTGGCTCTGTTCCGAAAAACGCAGGTGCGTTCTTGGCAGTGACAAAGTTGATCTTGCAACATGGCTGCCAAGTGCCTTCATTCTCACCCGTTGTGATTTGTCCTTCAGGACCGACACTGAGTCCGCCCGGAGCACGCAAGCCTGTGGCAACCACTTCGAATTTTTTTCCATCAGGCGAAATTTTCGCAACGATCCCGTGGTGCGGTAAAATTTGCTCAAAGTTGCGTCCGCCACTTCTAACAGGTCCACCTTTAGAGAAGTAGAAATTCCCTTCCTTATCGGTTTGAAGATCGAAAGCGAATTCGTGGAAATTTTGCGAGATATACACATCACGGTTGAAGGTTTTGTAATAATCGACTTCGCCATCCTTATTGAGATCGATGAGCTTGGTGATCTGATCGCGACCGTTCACATAGATTTCACCTTTGACGACTTTCAGTCCAAGCGGCTCAAACAAGCCCGAGGCGATACGCTGCCATTTGAGTTCTTTCCAATCACCTTTGAGTCCTTTGACGATCCATACATCGCCGTTCCATGAGGAAAGGGCAGCGCTGTCTTCATCGATGAAATCGAAGCCACCAAATCGAAGATTCGCACCCCATGGGTTATTTTCGGGAAGAGTCAGGAGATCGGTCACATAGCTGGTGTCCTTCTTATCAGAAACAACTCCTGCGGTTGTAATTACCTCTTGCCATATACCTGGCCCACCTGAAGTGAGTTTCTTGAAATCGGGTGCTTTCGCCAAGGTCGGCACTGCACCTCTTGCAAATGAGATCTGCACGATAGTTTCGGTCTTAGAAGCGGGAATTTGCGCAAATAAGCGCTTTAAGTTAGCTGGCTCGACAACCCATTTAATACCGGCTGATGCGATTACTTCGAGCCCTACAGCGGACTTTGCGGATTTACCATCTGCGGCGATTTGGAAATCACCCGTTTCATCAGCGATCAACAAGGTGAGCGGTTTATCATGAGCTGAAACTTTTAACGAACGTGTGACTGTGGTGCCTTCTCTGGTGAGATGATCTAACACGGTTGATCCATTCACTGTGTATTCAAGAACCACTTCGCGACCATGGCGAAAATACCCCGTATACACCGCGTGTGGCATGTTTCCGAAACCTTTGATGCTACGTTTGTCTTCAAACGATCCATCAGCATCTGCCCAACCGGAACTCTTCGCGGTGATTTGCAACGGAGTTTTGTTTCCCATGGTGATGAGCGTACCGTGTGCACCCGTCCATGGTGTTGCGCCCCACTCGATCGTCTCATCAGACACTCTGACGAGTTGCAAAGTTTCAGTATCGAACAATCCACGCCAGCCTTCTCCTAAATTCAGAGAAATTCCTTTCAAGGCTGCCGTGCGCTTCGTGTTACCGTAGTAATCGCCAAAGGTATTCATCCATGCTGGCCCCACATCCATTTTACTAAACCAGCCATCATTAGACTGCTTTTTCTTCTGAGCAAAAAGGCACTGTTGGACTAAAATTAAAATAACTAAGGGAAATAACCTTTTACGCATACCTCGAGCTACCCGAAGCATGTTTTGAAGGGAAGCAAGAAATTTTAAAATTCCACGCTTCACCTGTAAGGCAATAACCTCTTTCATACAGCCATGATAGACATGCTCGTGCGACTCTACGATCTGCCCGATACCGCAGAATTATACTCAAAAATCCACAGCCAAGGCATCACCCTGCGTCGTGCGAGAGCCTTTGAAAAACATACCGTAGCAGCATTTGCGCAAAAGCATTTCTCAGATAAATGGGCAAGCGAGGTAGAGGTCGCCATCACCCGTCAGCCGATCTCTTGTTGGATCGCCACGCGTGAGAAGGAAATCCTCGGCTTTTCCTGCTACGAAACCACTCAACGCGGTTTTTTCGGCCCGACCGGAGTGATCGAGTCAGCACGCGGCACAGGACTAGGTAAAGCCCTGCTCTTCAAGTCCCTGGATTCGCTCCGTGAAATGGGCTACGCCTACGGCATCATCGGCGGTGTGGGTCCACGCGAGTTTTATGAAAAGAACTGCGGAGCCATCGAAATCCCAGGCAGCGATCCCGGCGTCTATGCTGACATCCTTCCTTAAGCTCTAACAGTGAGTCAGAATACCTACACAGATCTATCCGATCGCTTCGGTCCGATGCAGGTTAAAGAACTGCGTCAAAGCCTACGTCGTGCAAGTTTTGTCTATCCTTTCATTTGCATACACCTCTTCGCTATCGCAGCGGTATTCTTTGAATTCAAATTCAGTATAAAGACAAGCAGTCCTATGCCAGGTATTTTTATATGGAACCCCGAACAAATCGGTCCATTCTGGTGGGTAGCCATGGGCATCTGTGGAATCATCATGCCACTTGCCGGGTTGTTTCTCATGCCTCAGGAAATCGAGGAAGGAAACCATGAGATGCTCCTCCTGACCACTATCAATCGATGGCAAATTGTGTTCGGAAAGTTTCTCACTCTCTGGCTTCTAAGTTTACTCACTCTAACATCTCTTCTTCCCTACATCATCATCCGCTATTTCATCGGGGGTATCGAGTGGTTCAACGAAATCGCCAACACCGGCACCGTGATCTCAATCGCAGCCATCTTATCGGCCATTTCCATCGCTGCCTCTGGCTACCCGACACTTCCAAAAAAACTCGGCATCTTTTGTGTAATGTTATTTTCAGCAGTCGGGGGTGGAGGCATAAGTATGCTCGGCGGAGGTATTTGGATGAATATGGCCAAGGCTTCTAAATGGGCACCCGTCGCCAATACTTTCTATCATGCCTGCGTCCTCATCGTCGTCGTCAGCTACGTTATACTCGGATTACTCGTCGCTCGCTCAAGGCTGCGCCTCGCGGTGATGAATTTTGAAATCAAACCCTCTTCCTTGCTCGTCATCATCATTGGACTCGCTCCTTTCATCGTCGGCATGTGCGCAGCTTTCACCTGTGGCTTCGGCAGCATTTTAGGAACTGTCCTACTTACTTTCCTCGCTTGGAACTCGGATCGGACACCCAAAGCACCCAAATGGATGGTCGCCCCAAAACCAAATATCCCTCCTCCGCTCCCAATAAGTGGCACAGAATTTATGGTGCCGAATTCCACGCCAAGTGATATGTCATTCACTCCTACATATGATCAGCCAATGACTCCAACTTATGAGACGCCGAATGATCTCACTAACGGGTCGCCTAGTGAATCGCCAAGCGACTTCTCGAATGATTCGTCCAGTGATTCCTCGAGCAGTTCGTCTAGTGATCAGTCATGTTGAGCGTTGAATCTCGCGCAAAGCCGCAAAGGAAGATTTTTTAAATGAATGTTTTGTGAGAGGTAAGAGTAAAATGCTGTCACTCGAAAATAGAAGCAAATGGTTATAATGAGTTCAGATAACTGAAATTTACTCAAATTTTAACAATCCTCTTCCTTTTCCTCTTTGGGGCTTTGCGCGAGATCCCTCTAAAAACCTTCACACGAAATCAAACCCCCGCATGCACACCGCACTTTGTCGGCAAGAACGGCGCTCTCAAAGCCTCATCCAGATCGAACAATCCTTCGAAATCCTCAGGTTTATCGGAATCCTGTTTTCCAAACACCTGTTCCTCAATCAAACGGAAAACCATGTTGCCCACGTCACGGGATTGGCGAATTCCCCATTCCTCCATTAGCGTCGCAGCCATAGGCCCGTATTGTTCTAAAGCGAAATCGCGGAATCCTTCTAACAGTTCTTTCCCGCTCACATGCCGATTCCGACCCGATGTTTCTTCGGTAAATCTTTTCAATGTGAAATCCAGAGCCTCTTTGAGAAAGAAATAAGCCTGCACATCATAGCGTTGATCTCGCTTCAGGATTGAAACAACAGATTCTTCGAAATGGATGGGTTGCATCTCGATAAAGTCGCAAAACACTCACCACCTGTCAAAGCGAGAATTCACGATGAAAATCACCATTCAATCCCGACCAAATCTTTATCATAGCGTGCAGCTTCTTTGAAGCTGTCATCCATATCAAAAGCTTGTGCGAGATGGTTGTGGGCGCGTTCCTTTTCACCGAGCGTCCAAAGATAGCAAGCCATGTTGTAGTGATATACCGCCATCTCAGATAAAACTTCAGGACCACGTAGCAACCATTTCATCGCTTCATTCGTCTCGCCGATCTCGTGCAAGCAAAACGCTGCGCTGAGGAAAAAATCCGGCTCATCCACTGCTTCCATACAGAGAGCCTTTGCGGTCTCCGCCCCATGCTTCCAATTCTGTAACGCCATTTCGGCAGCCAACCGCAATTCTAACACAACTCTCTCCTCGGAACTCTCTTTTGGCAGGTTTTTCAGCTCATTGAGCGCATCGGCAGGCATCCCCAATTCCAACCATCCCGATGCAGCTCTAATAATCTGTTTTGTTAACATATGTTAAACCTTTAGCAGATGCCGAACCAATCCGCAACAGATCGAATGAAAAAACTCTGCCCTTGAAAACCCTCTCCCAAAACCCACACAATCCCATATGCGGAACGACTTCTACAATTCCTTCGATACCGAACGCTTCGAGGAACCCTCACCCAAAGACGATTATCGCAGCCCTTTCCAGATCGACCGCGATCGGGTCCTCCACACTACCACCTTTCGCAGACTCCAAAATAAAACCCAAGTCTTCTGGTCTGGTGAATACGATTTCTACCGCACTCGCCTGACCCACTCGCTGGAGGTGGCTCAAATCGGAAAATCCATCTGTACGTGGCTTTTGCGGCAACCCAACTCACCGCTCTCCGATTCCTTTTTCATCGATACCGACCTCATCGAAGCCATCTGCCTATCCCACGATCTCGGCCATCCGCCCTTTGGTCACGCAGGTGAAAAAACTTTGAACTATCTGAATCGTCAACACGGTGGTTTCGAAGGAAACGCCCAAACCCTCCGCCTCCTCACTGAGCGAATTTTCTCTGCCAAACACACCGGCATGTCGCCTTCACGCGCGTTCCTCGACGGCATCCTGAAATACAAAACCCTTTGGTCGGAACTCATCACAGATGGCAAGCCTCCGAAAAATCATTTTATCTACGACTCCCAACACCGCTTCCTCGATTGGAGCCTCGGAGGAAACGATTTTCCAATCGAACTCACTCCGGGAAAATCCCGCGATGCGTTCAAATCCATCGAATGCCAGATCATGGATTGGGCAGACGATACCGCTTATTCGCTCAACGATCTTTCCGACAGCGTGCGCGCAGGATTTCTTCCCATCGAAAAAATCGAACAATGGGCGAAATTGAAAGACATCGATACATCGGAGAAAACCCCGCTCGGCGAATTCATCCAAGCCATCCGCGCGGGCAAAGTGGAACCCTTCGTAGGCAAACGCATCGGAAAATACATCACCTCCACCCATCTGGAACAAGATGTCAATTTCCTCTCCTCCACCAGCAATCGCTATCGCTTTAGATTGGTCATAGATCCCGTTGTGAAGGCTGAATCCGCTCTCTTCAAACGCCTCGCCTACGACGTGGTTTTCCTCTCCCCAAAACTCAAACAACTCGAGCACAAAGGTTCCTACATGCTGAGAAAACTTTGGGAAATTTTGGAAACCCGCTACATTCATGACCTCCCCATCGACGGCCAAGATTTCCAACTCCTCCCGAACGACACCGTTCAAGAAATCCATCAAGCCCCCGACCCTGCCACAAGAGCCCGCCTCATCTGCGATTACCTAGCCGGCATGACCGACGGCTACGCCGCGAGAACCTATAAGCGACTGTTCTCGCCGGATTTTGGTTCGATCAATGATCTGTGATCAAATGACAGATCCGATCATTTAGGTAAGGTCGCCTCGTACACCCCGATATGTCGGGGCCGCAATCGACCCAAATCAAAAACGGTAGGGTCGACACGCCGTTGTCGACCCAAATCAAAACGCACGGGCACGTTAGCTCTATCAGAAGTGAGACATCCAAAGGATTTAAATCGTGTGTCCCGATTTACTAGGAGAAGAAAGCGCCGCAGGCTTTGGACTGCTGGGATTCTTCATTCCCAGCTCTGTGGATGCGGCCATTATAAACACACACTCAGTAACAACCCAGCATCTGGCTGATCGAACCCAACCCTGAGAGCTGCAAATGATTGCAGCAGTCCAAAGCCTACGGCGTGAAGAAAAATGTTTAACCTGAGTTTTCAATCTTCAAGCGACTTTTCAGCAAATCCGCAAGCAGCCCCCTCTTCTTGAAATTTGAAACTTAAAATTTGAAACTTAAAGAGTAGCCTTACTAGGACTCGAACCTAGAATAACGGAATCAAAATCCGGGGTGTTACCATTACACTATAAGGCTATAAGCAGGAGCTTGGCTCCCGAGGCGCGGCAAGCTACATGAGCTTTCGACTACTTGGCAATGCGGAAATTCAACCGATTTTGCATTTTTCCCTACATCCAGCCTGTCTTCTAGCGCGAAAGACTAGCCAAGTCGTTCTCCGGTGTTTAGAAAAACCGCCATGACTTCACCTGTTATACTCTTTTCCGGACAAGGCGCACAGAAAATCGGCATGGCTCGCGATTGGATCGAGTCCTCAAGCATCGCCCGCGATCTCGCGATGAAAGCCGATGCTGCTTTGGGTTATTCCCTGACCGACATCATGTTCGAAGGCCCCGAGGACGCGCTTACTGCGACCTCGAAATGCCAGCCAGCTCTCTATCTTCATGGTTTGATCGGTTTGGCGTTGTTAAAATCGCGTTTGCCGAATTTCAAACCAGTTGCCGCTGCCGGACTCTCGCTCGGTGAATTCACCGCCCATTCCGCTGCCGGAACCTTTTCTTTCGAAGACGGCCTGCGCCTTGTTTCGCGTCGCGGCACGTTCATGGAAGAAGCCTGCAACGCAACCGATGGCGCGATGGCTGCCTTGATCGGTGGCGATGAGGACAAAATCCGCGAACTCGCAAAAGCCACCGGAGTCGATGTCGCCAACCTCAACGCCCCGGGGCAAATCGTGATTTCCGGCTCCAGCGCAGGCATCGATGATGCGGTCGCGAAAGCCAAGGATTTCGGCATCCGCCGCGCGATCAAACTCAATGTTGCCGGAGCCTACCACTCATCCCTCATGGCATCCGCTCAGGAAAAGCTTGCCGCGGAACTCGCCACCACCAACCTCGTTTCCCCGCAGATCCCCGTCATCGCGAACTTCACCGCCGCTCCCGTTTCATCCGCTGAAGAAATCCGCTCCACCCTCACCTCCCAAGTCACCGGCTCCGTGCGTTGGATCGAATCCATCCAATACCTCGTATCCCAAGGTTATACCGAATTCATCGAAATCGGCCCCGGAAAAATCATCGCCGGCCTAGTTGCAAAAATCGCCCCCGAGGCGAAAGTCATCTCCATCGAAGACCAAGCATCTCTAGAATCAGCAATCGAACTGCTTTTTTTAACAAAGAGTCTTAACCACGAATTACACAAATAACACGAATTGAAGATTAGAATTTCAAAAATTCAGCATCCTATCCGTTTCATCAACCATTCGTGCCATTCGTGAAATTCGTGGTTAAAAAAATTCTTCACTCCTCGCTCTAAGCTCTCCGCTCCATGCTCAATCCATCTCTCAAAGCCGATTTCCCCATCCTTTCGGAAAAGGTGAATGGCAAACCGTTGGTCTATCTCGACAATGCTGCCACCACCCAGAAACCGATCGCGGTGCTGGATGCCTCGCGGCGTTATTATGAGAAGATCAATTCGAACATCCATCGCGGCACCCACCTCCTCGCCCGCGAAGCCACCGCCGCCCACGAGCACGCACGGGAAACGATCGCGAAATCCATCAACGCCAGCACACCCGATGAAGTGATCTTGACCTCTGGCTGCACGGATGGGATAAATCTGGTTTCTAACATTTTACCCATCGCAGCGGGCGATGAGATTCTCATCTCCGCCCTCGAGCATCACTCAAACATCGTGCCATGGCAAATGCTCGCCCAACGCACCGGCGCGGTATTGCGTGTCATTCCCTGCGATGATCACGGAGTGTTAGATCAAACCGCATTCCAACAACTCCTTTCAGCAAAAACCAAGATCCTCGCCATAACTTGGGTTTCCAACGCGTTCGGCACGGTCAATCCCGTCCGCGAAATGACAGCCGCTGCCAAAAAGTTCGGCACCACGGTGTTGATCGATGCAGCACAAGCCATCCCGCACCTCGCGGTCGATGTGCAAGCCCTCGGCGCGGACTTCGTTGTCTTCTCCGGACACAAGGTCTATGCCCCCACCGGAATCGGCGTGCTGTGGGGTCGGAAAAGTTTGTTAGAAGTTTTACCACCATGGCGCGGAGGTGGCGAAATGATCAAGGAAGTCACCTTTGAAAAAACCACCTACAACGATCTCCCCTTCAAATACGAAGCCGGAACTCCCAACATCGAGGGAGCCATCGCCTTGGCCGCTGCGTTCGATTACATCCACGGTATCGGCCTAACAGAAATCCAAGCCCACGAGGAAACCCTGATCAAACAAGCCGCCGCCGCCCTTTCCGAAATCCCCGGCATCCACCTCTACGGCCCGGCCGATAGAATCGGCGCGCTCTCCTTCTCCATCGAAGGTGTCCATCACTACGACCTCGGGACATTGATCGACCAGATGGGCATCGCCGTCCGTACCGGCCACCATTGCTGCCAGCCCCTAATGGCCCGCTTCGGCATCACCGGAACCACCCGCGCCTCCTTCGCCCTCTACAACACAGAACAAGACATCGATTCCCTGGCCAAAGCTCTAATAAAAGCTGCTATGATGCTGCGGTGAAGAGTTTTAACCACGAATTTCACGAATGACTCGAATGTTAGGTAACCCTCATATTTCCTGACTTTAAAATTTCTTCTATTCGTGCTATTCGTGAAATTCGTGGTTTAAAATTTCCCGCCTTCCCAACAAACCAGATATTTCACCAATGACTCGTATGTTAGGTAACCCTCCAATTTCCTAACTTTAAATTTTATTCTGTTCGTGCAATTCGTGGTTTAAAATTTCACATCCCCCCCTTGAACCATGGAATTTAACGACATCGATCATACAAAATCATCCAAAGTCCTGCATGCGGACCTTTGCTATTCAATCGTAGGTTCTGCGATTAAAGTTCTCAACACATTGAAACCGGGTTTGAGTGAAAAGGCCTATGAAAATGCATTGGTCATCGAACTAAAGAAGCGTGGGCACCAGATAGAACAGCAACGTAAGTTCGATGTATTTTATGACAATATCCAAATAGACACCCTCATACCGGACCTAGTGGTCGACAATCTGGTCATAGTGGACCCAAAAGTCGTCACAAGCTTCAATGAAACCCATGTCGCCCAAATGATGGGATATTTGGCAATTACTGGCCTTAACTTGGCACTTCTACTGAACTTCAAACACGCCTCGCTGCAACATAAACGAGTAATTTCCTAGACATAATAGAGATTTCACGAATAAACCCCAACAACCCAATTTCTTTATTTATATCCTCCTAAATTTAGAATTCATTAATCCCATCTTCATTCGTGCTATTCGTGCAATTCGTGGTTAAAAAATTCTGCACCTCATGAAAATCATCCTCGGCATTACCGGATCCATCGCTGCTTACAAAGCTGCCGATCTCGCTTCCCAGCTCGTCAAAGCCGGGCACGACGTGCATGCAGTGATGACGCGTTCTGCTTGTGAGTTCATCACCCCTCTCACGCTCCAAACCCTCACCCGCAATCCGGTGTTGGTTTCTTTGGAAGACGAAAAACAATCTTGGAAACCCGGTCACATTGAGCTCGCCGATACCGCGGATCTTTTGCTCATCGCCCCCGCCTCCGCCAATACTCTGGCCCTGCTCGCCAACGGTCACGCGCCCGATCCCCTGACATCCATCTACCTCGCCCTCCCACGCGAAACCCCCGTCTTCATCGCCCCCGCCATGAACGGAAAAATGTGGCTCCACCCCGCCACCCAACGCAACGTCCAACAACTCAAAAATGACGGCTGCCATTTCATCGAACCCGCCACCGGCGATCTCGCTTGTGGATATCAGGGAGTTGGAAGATTAGCTGAAGTCACCGATATCTTGGCGGCGGTGAAGGGGTGATAAGCAAATAGAATAATTAAACCACGGAGAGCACGGAATACACGGAATGATTGCTGCAACGCGTGATCTGTGGATTCTTTAAAATTTAACTCAGGGGTTATGGTTATGTGTGTCGAAAACTTATTTATGTACCCCTAATTCTGTGCATTCCGTGTATTCTGTGGTTTTCATTTCCAGATTTTCCCTAAATTATCCCCCCGCCGTTCCTGACAACTAAGAACCAGGAACTAAGAACCAAGAACTCTCCCCATGTCCCAACAACACATCGATGTCAGCTACGTTGCCAAACTGGCACGCCTCGATCTCACTCCTGAAGAGGTCGGAACCTTCCAATCCCAGCTCGATGCAATTCTGGAACACGTCGAATCCCTGTCGTCCATAGATCTACCCGACGACCTCGAATTCAACGACCACGTAAAACTCGGCCTGATGCGCGATGACACCCCTATCCCTAGCCTCGACCCCGAACTCGTCCTCCGCAACGCCCCAGACCAAGCCCAATTCCAAATCCGCGTCCCTAAAGTCGTCGCAGATGCGTGATTTCCCCAAATTTCCTAATATCCTAATTTCAAATGACTTTAACCAACCTCCGCCAGCAATTCCTCTCTGGTGAATCCACTCCAACTCACGCTCTCGAGAATCTCGCAGCCGCAATCGCTGAGCGGGATGAGAGAACGAAGGCTTATATATCCTACGATCTCGAGGCCGCGCTCAAAGACGCCGCCAATGCCGATCTATCCAAACCACTTGGTGGCCTACCCATCGCCATCAAGGACAACATCAACACCATTGGCCAGCCCTGCACTTGCGGATCGAAATTTTTAGCCAAAAATTACACCTCTCCCTATGACGCGACGGTCATCCGTAAGCTCAAAGAAGCCGGTGCCATACCCTTCGGCCGGATGAACATGGATGAGTTCGCCATGGGTTCCGCCACGGAGAACTCCGCCATCCAACTCACCCGCAACCCGCGAGATCCGGAACGCATCGCCGGCGGTTCTTCCGGTGGCTCCGCCGCCGCGGTCGCCGATCTCACCGCATACGCCGCCCTCGGGTCCGATACCGGTGGCTCGATTCGCCAGCCCGCCTCCCACTGCGGAATCGTCGGACTCAAGCCCAGCTACGGACGCGTTTCCCGCTACGGTCTGGTGGCCTTCGCATCGTCTCTCGATCAGATCGGACCGCTTACTCAATCGGTCGACGACGCCGCCCTTATTCTTCAAACGATCGCTGGATACGATCACTTGGATTCCACTTCCATCAATACGCCCGTCCCTGACTATTCCGCTACGATCAACGACGGAGTCAAAGGTTTGAAGCTCGGAATCCCTACGGAATACTTCGCCGATGGCATCCATTCCGGTGTTCGAGATAATGTGGAAAAATGTATCCAACTACTTGAAAGTCAAGGAGCTAAGATAATCAAGTTATCTTTACCATATACCTCGCATGTGGTCGCGACTTATTACGTGATCGCCCCAGCCGAGGCATCATCGAACCTCTCCCGTTACGACGGCATCAGATACGGAAATCGCGCCACCGGTGCGTCGGATATCATCGATGTCTACCACCAATCCCGCGAGCAAGGCTTCGGTCCCGAGGTGAAACGTCGGATCATTTTGGGAACCTACGTGCTCTCGTCCGGCTACTACGACGCCTATTATACCCGCGCCCAAAAAGTCAGAAAACTGATCACCCGCGATTTCGAACAAGCGTTTAATCAAGTCGACGCCATCCTTTCTCCAGTCACCCCAACCCCCGCCCGCCGGATTGGAGTCTGCTCGGAAAACCCGCTCGAAGATTACCTCGCCGACATTTTTACCATCGCCGCCAACCTCGCCGGAATCCCCGCCATTTCCGTCCCCTGCAGCACCACCGCCTTCGACGGAGCCCCCGCCCTCCCCGTCGGCATCCAAATCATGGCCCCGAACTTCGGCGAAGCCATGATGCTGCGTGTGGCGAAGGCCACACAAAGCAAAAGCTGAAACGCTGAAAAACTGAAATGCTGAAATTTTTCGCTTCGCACTCAGTTTTAAACCTCTTATTTCAGCTTTTTAGCTTTTCAGCTTTTCAGCATTTATCCCCATGATCCTCGGTTACTGCACTAACATCCACCCCGCCGAATCTTGGTCGGAAACCTTGCATGCTCTTGAAAAGTACGTGCTGGTGGTGCGTGACAAGCTGGTGGCGACCGGGCATCAGTGTCGAGACAAGCCTTACCCGATTGGCTTGCGGCTCTCGGCCCGCGCGGCCGCTGAACTGCTGGAGGGAGATCAACTGGAGTTCTTCAAAGACTGGCTCGCTGCGAACCACTGCATGGTTTTCACCATCAACGGCTTTCCCTACGGCGCGTTTCACGGGACTGCCGTGAAGGAAAAAGTCTTCCAGCCCGATTGGACAACTCAGGAACGAGTCATCTACACCCAGAACCTCTTCCAAATCATCGCCCAGATCGCTCCGAAAAGCTCTGGCGGATCGATCTCCACCCTGCCTGGCTCCCACAAAACCTTTCACGCCGATGAATCCCTCATCCGCAAAAACCTCATCGAGATGGCTTACTTCATTGAGGATCTCTCCCAGAAACACCAAATCGACCTCCACCTCGGCCTCGAACCCGAACCACTCGGCCATTTTGAAAACACCGCGGAAACCCTGGCATTTTTCGAGCGACTCCACTGCGATGCCGCCAACCCAACCCTCATTCAACAACGCATCGGCCTCAACTACGATTGCTGCCACTTCGCAATCGAGTTCGATGATGCGAAAGAATCGCTCAACGCCATCGCGCTTGATGCGAAGATCCGTCTATCAAAAATTCATCTCTCCAACGCCCTGCGCCTGAACCCCGCCGATCCCAGCGCGCTCGAAGCGATCCGCAAGTTCAACGAGCCGACCTATTTTCATCAGGTCATCGCGCGCCGTGCTGATGGCTCACTCGAACGCTTCAAAGATCTCCCCTTGTTCTTTGAGGCAGTCGATTCCGGAAACATGCAACCCAGCGATTTCAACGAGGCACGCGTGCATTTCCACATCCCGCTGGATGCAAAACCCACGAGCCCACTCAGTTCGACCCACACCCACGTCGAAGAAACCTTGAGTTGGTGTGTTAGAAATCCAAGCGCCTGTCAGCATTTCGAGATAGAGACATATACTTGGGGAGTGCTGCCAAATACCTTGCAACGCCCCGTCGAAGAGCAGATTGCTGCTGAGTATCATTGGGTGTTAGGAAATTTGAAATAGTCGAATCCTGAGAGGATTATTGGCATTAGCCCGGGGTCGATGAGCTAATTTTTCTTCTCTCGATCCTTCCAAATTACTACCTCAAAATCGTTTTTTTGGTTAGCTCCTGGTGTGGTGCGTCCGTTTGAAATCGCTGACTCAAGTAACTTGGTAAGCTCTGCTGCCGTTTCAGCTTTATCGGCGACAAGATTCTTCGATTCCTTGCGATCATTTTTCATGTCGTAGAGTTGAGATACTTCACCATCGCTACCTTTCGACCATCCACCGGAACCTTTGGTCGCAATGAATTTCCAATCACCTTTGCGAATGGCGAATCTACCACTGATCGAATGGTGAATGACATAAGGATGGGTCGGCGTTTTGAGTGTCTCACCTTTGAGCACAGGCAGTATGGAGAAACTATCCAAAGCAGCTGTCTCAGGAAGTTTGGCCGCGAGGATTTCGGCACAGGTTGCCATCAGATTATTATGACAGATCAGTTCGTTAGAAACGCTCTCTGGCTTAATGACTTTCGGCCAACGCACGACATAAGGCACACGATGTCCGCCATCCCATACATCGGATTTCATACCTCTGAGCGAATAACTGGGATCGTGTCCTTTGGCTAATAGCTCTTTGAAATTTGCTTCGGGCGAGCAACCATTGTCAGCTGTGAAAAACACTAGGGTGTTGTCGGCGATCCCCAAACGGTCAAGAGCCTCAAGAACACGCACCACGCAATGATCGGACTCCATCACGAAATCTGCATAAATACTAATTCCACTTTTACCCACCCACTTCTCAGATGGAACGATGGGTGTATGCGGAGAACCCAATGGAAGATAGAGGAAAAATGGTTGCTTTGCCTTTGTTTGGTTCTCGATGAATTCAATACTTCTATCACCCAAACGTGTGATTACTTGATCGAGCGGAATATGTTCCGTCACCTTGTCATTCACACACCAGGAATGCATTTCTCGGGCGTTATGGAATCCATGAAACACATCGAACCCATGTTGAACCGGCCCATCGATGACTTTCGTACCAACCGGCACAGCTTCAATTGAAAATTTTCCGTAAGGTTTTTGAGTAACGATATTTTCTGCTTTACCGCCCTCAGGAAATTGAAAGTTAAAGCCGAGATGCCATTTGCCAATGATGGCGGTTTGATAACCTTGTTCCTTGAGAAATTCTGGAACTGTTAGAATGGAAGGTGCAATCAAACTGCCATGACTCGCTTTTACGGTCAATACACCCGACTGCAACCGACTGCGCCATGAGTAGCGGCCCGTCAACAAACCATAGCGGGTTGGCGTACAAACCGCGGATCCGCTGTGGGCATCGGTGAAACGAACGCCCTCCCTGGCGATACGATCGACTCCGGGTGTTGAAATTTTTGATTCGGGATTGTATGAACCTGTATCGCCATATCCCTGATCATCCGCCATGATGAAAATGATGTTGGGTTTCTCTGCAGCGAGGACAGTCGCAGAGAAAAGCAAAAACAGAGTTTTCATGAGGTCGTTAGATATGTAAGGAATCAAGCTGTGAAATGATGTTATTCCACTTTGAGAACACGCACTTCCAATCCAGAAATACGTCGAAAATGAGCTTCATCTTTTGGACCAACAAGTACGCCGCAATTTAGACATCTTGCCGTAGCCGCAACAGCGATGTCGTTTTGGGGTATCATATTACCATTTTGGGTGAGTTCGGCGAAAATATCGGCATGATGTTCCGCTGTTTCGGCAGTGAAAGGCTCGATCCCAGTCAAGCGGCGAAGAGCTTCCAATCGAGCAAGGCGACGAGCTGCGCGAGTGGCGCTGTCAGCCATACGAACTCCCGCTAATGCTTCTGCCCAGACCACGGCGGGCAACAATAATTCTTCGTCGTCGCCGAGAGTGATTTCATAACCAGCATGAATTGCACGCTCCCAAGCAATAAGCGCGGATGTATCAATCATTAAGCCCATGGATTCGGAGCGGGTTGATCAGCATCATTTACTTTCTCTAGATCATCCGCAAATGCTGGATCGTGTGGTAACCGCATCACAGCAGCCTTCAATTCACCCCACGTGGCGCGACGCATACCAGATGTTGGTGAGAGTTCCGCAACAGGTAGATCATTCTTTGTAAGCACAAAGCGTTCACCTTTATGCTTCACGCGCGCTAGGTAATCACCCAGATGGCGAGCGGCTTCGGTTGTACTAATTGAAGTAACCATACAGAAATATGTAATCTACAGATTTCTGTATATCAAGCCGAATTTTCCTATCCGATCACTTCAATTCAGGAAAAACCGATGCGATATCCAATTCATCATGAAGTTCTTTCTGGAGGCTTTGCAGTTTTGCAAACAGAGCTTTCTTTCGTTCCAGCATAGCAGGTTCAGCGGCAAGATCTTTTAACTCCTGAGGATCATTCTCCAAATGATATAGCCTCGTGGCTTTCGCTTCAGGATAAATGATCAATTTCCAACCTTCGTGAATGACCGCACGCTGCACGTTCATATATCCTGCATAAACGGCATCCAAGCCTTTGCTTTTACCTTCCAGTATCGGGCGAACGCTCTGGAATTGAATGTCTTTGCCATCATCTCCCGCTAGATCGAGAGCTGTGGCCATGGCACTTTGGAGATAGATAGGCGCATCATTTTTTGCACCCGCTTTGACTCCCGGACCCTTCACAATGAAAGGCACACGCAGGCTGTGCTCATACATGTTTTGTTTGCCCATCAGTCCGTGATGTCCACAAGCAAGACCGTGATCCGATGTGAAAATAATCCATGTGTTATCAGTTTTGCCGGATTTTTCCAAGGCATCCAGAATTCTTCCCAACTGAACATCCATGTGCGTGATGATCGCGTAATATTCCTGACGATGCACTTTCACGGCGTTCTCATCGCGTGGAAACGGCGCGAGATTCTCATCACGCAACTTCGCACTGCAACCGATCTGGTCTTTGTGTGGATACTCAGGAAGATAATTTTCCGGAATCTTGATTCGATCCAAGGGATAGCGATTCACAAATTCTTTGGGTGATTGGCGAGGATCGTGAGGCGCGTTGAATGCAAGATACATGAAGAATGGCTTATCGGACTTTGATGCTTTTTCAATGAATCCAGTGCCATCGTCTCCCAATGCCTCACTCCAGTGCTTCCCGCCTTTCCAATATCCACCCAAACTTTCATCACTTGGATTCCAAGGATCTGGTATACCTGGCAACGGACGATTGTATGCTCGTGACGCATCTTGCGGCATACCGCCACGAATGTTCACCGTGTTGGCAAAGATTTGATCTGCTTTGACACTAACATGCCATTTTCCACTCATGTAGGTTTCATAGCCTTGTGCTGCCATGCGCTGTGACCATAACCGACCCGCCTCGCGTTCCGCATTGAGCGATTTCTCCAACGCTTTGGCATTCCATACCGTGCGACCTGTCGCCAACATCGTCCGACTCGCGACACATACTGCACCATGCCAGGCACCCATATTATAGGCATGCGTAAAAGTCGTGCCACTGTTTGTTAGACGATCTAAATTTGGCGTATCGATATCTGTGTGACCCAGAGCACGGATCGTCTCGTAGCTTTGATCATCAGAGATGATGAAAATGAAATTCGGCTTACTGGAATTCTGAGCGCTAACATGAAAAGCAAACAGCAGGCAACTTGCGACGAGAAGAATGAAGCATTTCATGACTTTAGGATACTTGGGTTTCTGTCATCGGCTTGTTCTCGAAAGGTTCGGGCGCTTTTTGATCTGCTAGAAATTTTTCCAATAACATGGCCATAAATCCATAAAGTAAGAACAACATCATGACGAAATAAAATACCCAGATGGTATTCTTACCTGCGGTAAATCCATAGTTGTGAAGACCCACACCGAGGAAGTTCACATGCCACCATGAAAAGGCGATAATGCAGGCGGTGATAATCGAAGCGAGATGCAATCCCCAATCTTTGATGATACCGCCGATCCGGGCATGTAGAATCGCCAGTGTCCAAAGCACGATCATAAGGGCACCGTTTTCTTTCGGATCCCAGCCCCAGAATCGACCCCAGGAATAGTTTGCCCATATTCCGCCGAGGACGGTTCCAACCAACGAAAGGAAAACCGTTAGACAAATACATCCGTAAACCGCCTTGGTTAGAGAACGGCGAAACTCTTTATCTTCACCATCAAGATTTAGACCACGCATCAAAACATAGCCACAGGAAAGCATCGCTGCCAATAAACCGCTGGTATAACCCAGCGTGATGCAGATGACATGAGTGGTCAGCCAGTAGTTTGAATCCAAAACAGCAACTAATGGATCCAAGTGATCTCCGGCATCTCCAACCTCGTAGCGACGCGCCAGAATGATCAGAGCGGTGCCGAGCACAGGCGCGATTCCGAGTGAAAACCTGTTCCTACTGATCCATTCGACAAGCAGCGACAGGATCACGCCAGTCGTGCCAATGAAAATCACCGTGTCATATAAATTACCAACTGGCGGACGCTGCATGATGATACAACGAATCACAATCGCCGTCACACACAAAGCAACAGCAATCACTGTCGTACTCAATGTCATCCAATAGAAAATTTTCGCCACTCGTGACTGACCCAGCGCCCACATCGCCAGCGAGCTAATGGAGCCAATTAAAAATAGAACCATCGCTCTCAGAAAGAGATCGCTTTTGAAATAGAACACTTCAAGCGAGATGAATTTTATATCACTCAGCTTGGCTCGATCGCTTGTGCGCTTGATCAATGTTGTCATCGCCTCGCGAAATGCCTTCTCGCCATTTGCCAATTCACGGACAGCAGTTTCCGTTGTGGCGATATCTTTGATCGCAACATCGGGTTGATCGATTTTCAGAGTCATCGTTTCCATGATTGCGTTGCCAGCCGTTAACCAATCTTTTTTAGATGCGTCGGCTGGCGGCAGCATGAAAAGCCCGTATTTGGAGTAATTGGCACCATCTTCAATTTGTTGGAGCAGAGATAAAAGCCGTTCAGGAACCTTTCCTTGTTCAGACTTCATGCGTTCCAGCTCAGGCATCAAACCGGGTGCAGAGGTCATTACGGCACTAAAATCCACACGCTGATCCGGCACTCCATCCACGCCTGTCCCATCGAGTTTGACACCGATTCTGGCGTAACTGAAATATCCTAACAGCGCTTCGAAATTTCTGATATTGTATGCAAGGTCTATAGTCTGTTGCTGTTCAGGATCGCGTTTTTTCTTTTCGATGGGTTCGTATGACTGTGCGAATTGAAACAACTTCTCCCGACCCTCCATGATCTCCTCGTAACTGTAACGATCGCGCCGGCCTTTTTGTTTAACATCGATCGCCTCAAGCACTTTGGAATTATCAATACGGAACGTGGGCAATTTGATCGCGATGTGCGGACGGAATACCGTATCCATCAACCATGCGGTGGGTTTGATCTTATGAACCACACCTGTGTCGTCCTTTATTTTCATTGAACGGGCACCATGATAGCCCAGCATCCTGAAACCCGCGAAAGTTGAAAACGGCTTGATACGACCTCCGTCTTGCAATGGAAGTCCAGCCACCAGATTGATGGTTTTCTTATCCCAAGGTTTGTATCCTTCGACTTTTTGAACCTCACCTTTGGGCATATTATCGATAAAAAGATTCACCAACGCCACCATCAAACCGATGGCGGCAAGGATCGCGAAAACCCAACTGCCTACTTTAGATTTTTTTTGCATGATTCTGACGTTTTTTTGAAACGGTCATCACATGACCGATGAGTTTAGTTAGAAAAGTAACGAGCATGCCGAACGCAACGATGTAGAGACTATATTCAGGCCACATATCCGAAGGATTTTTTACCACTTCCAAAACCGTAAACATCACATCACCAGGTTTAGCATTTGGCGGGCCGTAACTCGCCTGAAAAAATGTGAACCCTTCGTAACGCATCGGCTCGTTCATCTCAATGCGCACCTTGGCCTCTTGGCCGTTTTCAATGCGGCGAACATCGCTGACGAACTCCGCAGGTCGTGAAGTACCTGGATGGAATTCAGCTTTGAATTTATCTAGCTTCACATCGAACGGCATCTGCCACAAACGCTTGTGCATATCTATCGTGAAAAGCCTTTCCCCATCACGAATGGTGAATGGATAATAGCTCGCTCCAAACAAAATAAACGGTGCCGATTTCTCACCATCTTTAAAAACCACCTGAGCATACGCCCCGGCAATGTTTCTTTCAGCCGTTTCATCTGCAGGTCGTTCGAGCAGATAATAACCGTCAGAGACTAACTCATAGGCTTTCGGTGCTTGTTCCGCAACACTCACAGGCTGCGAATTTTTCAAGTATCCGGATACGATGATGGAAAACGGCACATCTTTGAAATCAAACCTTCGCTGATTCCCGGCTTTAAGATCGGTTAAGAAATCACCACGAATGATGTGAAACTTATCGCGTTCACCGTTTTTCACTTCAGCGACCTCAATAACATATTCATGATAGTCCTCAGCCACATTGCTGCTTTCACCCGGATATATCGCCATGTTGCCACGCTCCTCGAAGTGATGAGCCACTCCTCCAGCGATCAGCATGAAAACAATTCCGAAATGAGAGATGAGATTTCCGATCTGTTTCGGACCTTTGCGTATGCGAATGACCCCACCGAG
Source organism: Luteolibacter sp. (assembly GCA_044354135.1). Classification (GTDB taxonomy): domain Bacteria; phylum Verrucomicrobiota; class Verrucomicrobiia; order Verrucomicrobiales; family Akkermansiaceae; genus Luteolibacter. Next base: position 42,744 of record JBILAN010000004.1, on the reverse strand, counting down.
GATCATGTTCAGCAGCAACAACGCGCAGACGTAATAACCGCCGGGTAAAACAAGAGGTATCTTCTTACCATTAATTTCAGGAATCAGAAAAAAGGATTTCCAGCTGAAATACTTATTCAAAGTCGCATATAGACCATGATCGATCTGCTCAAGCGTTGCCAGCCATGTGAGCACCAACAGCAGCAATAAAAGCACTGTTGCGAGAGCAAATCCTGAAAGGAAATCATAAAGCACACGGAAGAATGATTTCTCACGCGGCATTTCCTTGGTGTAAATTTGTTTATCCATTTATAATTCGCTAAAAATTTTTCAGATCATTTTTCGGTCATCCGTAAGCTGCCGATGAACTCACGCAGTGCGGGCTTTTGAGCATCCACTTCGCTTTTCGGCCCGAGCATTTTGACGGTGATGATTTGTCCACCTGTCTCGGCAATCACACCCGCTAATCCGTAACCTGGTTTTGAATCGGCACCCATGCCGGCACCGTAATCACCTTCTGCTTCAATCCATACGCCTTCGATACCTACCACTGGCATTTTTTGCATCGCTGCGAAACTGTCTGGAGTCATCGCTTCACGACCAAACTGCTTGAGCCAACGATTTGCGTTATCCAGAAGTCCACCGGAGGAAATTGATATGTAAACCTCCCCAAGCCCTGAATCTCCGAAACGATAATTGAGCAAACGGAACTGGTTTGCGGGCAAAACCAACCAATTTTCGGGAGGATTACCCTGAATCGGACTCGGCTTGGTATCGTGAAACCTTTCAGCACTCGTCGCGAACATTTTCGGCGTCACGTCTTTGGTGGTCTTGCCTCTAGTTTCCTCAACAAATATCCTCTCCTTGTTCTTCTTACAACCAGTGAGGCAAAGGCAGAACATGGTGATAAAAATCGAGAAAGCTTTCATTTTTGGGGAGATAGTCGCGGATTGGATAACCCGCAAGTTCAATTCGACGATACTACGTCGCTTTAGGTCTTCATTTATCTACTTTCATAATACAGCCAGAGTTTCCTTATAACTTATAACCCATAACGTTTAACCACCCAGAATCCGCAGTTCCAACTGCAGATTCTGGGTTTATAGTTCTTTGACTTTTATATCCACAAAGGGTTTTCTGCCGATGTGGAAACCATCCGATATTTCAACCGCCATACCCAGCAGCACGAAACCGAGCAGGTTTATGGCGAATCTTTCCTGCGTTGGACCTATGGAAACCCTCTCGGGAATCTCGCCCTCCACGCCTTGGTGAAACGCCATGGCTTTTCCAAATGGTATGGAAAACGCATGTCGAAACCGGAATCCGCTTCTCGTATTCAGCCATTCATTGAGAAATATGGGATGAATCCCGCTGATTTTCTCGATTCACCCAGCAGTTATACAAGCTTCAATGAGTTTTTTTTCCGCAAACTCAAACGAGAAGCCCGTCCCATTGACTCAGCCCCCATCGTTTTCCCAGCCGATGGCCGCCATCTCGGTTTTTCGGATATCTCAAAAATCGACTCGTTTTTCGTAAAAGGCCAGACCTTCGACCTCCCCTCCCTACTGGGCGATCCCGCCCTCGCCGCCAAATACGCCCACGGCTCGCTGGTGCTCTCGCGACTGTGCCCGGTCGACTACCACCGCTTCCACTTCCCGGCCGCTGGAATCCCATCTGAAACCCACACGATTACCGGTCCCTTGTTTTCCGTCTCCCCCATCGCGCTCGCCAAACAACTCGCCTACCTCTGGACCAACAAGCGCACCCTCACACAACTTCAAACCGAAGATTTCGGAACGATCCTGATCCTAGAAATCGGCGCCACCTGCGTCGGTTCCATCCATCAAACCTACACCCCCAATCAGCCAGTCGAAAAAGGCGCGGAGAAAGGCTACTTCGCGTTCGGCGGTTCATCCACCATCACGATTTTCGAAGCTGGTAAAGTCACCCTCGCGAAAGACTTGCTAGAAAACACCAGCAAACAAATCGAGCTCTACGCGCGCATTGGGAGTGCGATGGGGGAATAATTTTTAACCACGGAATACACGGAATACACGGAATGAATGAATCAAAAAAGTGAATGATTAGCGCGCAAGCAACCATTCCGTGTACTCCGTGCATTCCGTGGTTAATCCTCTTCAATCAAAACGGAATATCATCATCGAAATCATCCGCCTTGCGGAGATCTTCAGCCGATGGCTCAGCACTAGCCGGCATTTTTCGAAGCTGGTAAAGTCAACCTTGCGAAAGACTTGATAGAAAACTCCAGCAAGCAGATCGAACTCTACGCCCGGATCGAAACTCCAATGGCTGAATAATTATTTCAACCACGGAATGCACGGATTACACGGAATGAAGGAATTAAAAAGTTTATGCTTAGCGCGTAAGCAACCATTCTGTGTATTCCGTGCTCTCCGTGGTTAATTCTCTTCAATCAAAACGGAATATCATCATCGAAATCATCCGCCTTGCGGAGATCTCGAGCTCTACGCGCGTATCGGGAGCGCGATGGTTGAGTGATTTTTAACCACGGAATGCACGGATTACACGGAATGAAGGAATTAAAAAGTTTATGCTTAGCGCGTAAGCAACCATTCTGTGTATTCCGTGCTCTCCGTGGTTAATTCTCTTCAATCAAAACGGAATATCATCATCGAAATCATCCGCCTTACGTAAATCTTCAGCCGATGGCTCAGCACTAGCAGGCATTTCTTGAGAATACTCATCCCCGCTACCACCTGATCCACCTGATAATTTCCAGCAGGATAAGCTCACGTAGTATTTGCCGTTATACTCATTTCCACGGACATCGAAGTTTACCAAGACATCGTTACCCTCTTTGTAGTTATCCAAAATCGAGCACTTGTCTTTTACGACCTCGAATTTCAAATCCTGCGGATATTTGCTTTCTGCTGTCGTCACCACAAATTCCCGTTTGGAAAATCCACTCGGAAAAGTCTGCGTATCAAATATCACCTTAATTTTGCCTTTTGCTTCGTACATGGGCTGATCTTTCGCAAACCCTCACAGATGTCATGAAAAAAAAAATTCAGAACGAAGAAATAAAGTTTGCATGCAAATAATGGAGGGGGTAATAAGCGTGAAGCATGTCACTATCGCAACGTCACCATGCCAAGAAACTGCATCGAAAAACCACGGGTTATGCCGCGTGTTTGTTGCCCTTCAATGCAGATGGATCGATCTCAGAGGATAGCTTCCAAGCCGCTGTCGCTCGAACCACCGATGCGGGACTTGGTTGCGCGGTGAACATGGATACAGGCTACGCGAATTATCTAACCGCTGAGGAACGCACCCGCATGCTGGAGCTGACGAATCAAACCATCGCCGGCAAACGTGATTTCATCGCAGGCGCATTCGTCGAAGGACTCGTTGGCGATCTGGTTCAGCTATATAAAACCCAAATGGATGAAATTGTTTCCCACGGCGGCACACCCATCCTTTTCCAAACCACACGTTTCCATCAATGGACACCCGCACAGATCGTCGATCTCTATGCTGAAGTTTGCGAAGGCTACGAGTCGGTGGTCGCCTTTGAACTCGGTGCCATGTTCGCGCCTAACGGAATGATTTTTGATGAAGAAACGTTCAAAGGCCTGATCAACATTCCTTCACTCAAAGGCATCAAGCATTCATCATTGGAACGAGACATCGAACTGCGTCGTTTGGAAATCCGTGATGAAGTCCGACCCGATTTCAAAATTTTCACAGGCAACGATCTCGCCATCGACATGACCGAATACGGCTCGGATTATCTACTCGGGCTTGCCGCTTTCTGTCCAGAGCTCTTTGCACTTCGGGACAAATATTGGTTGGAAGGCGATGAGCGTTACGCGAAACTCACCGACAATATCCAATACCTCGGCAACATCGCGTTCCGTGCTCCGGTGCCGGCTTACAAACATTCCTGCGCGATTTTCCAAAACCTCATCGGTCGCTGCCCTTCTCCGCTCACCCACCCCAAGTCCGCGAAACGTCCGGAATGGGAGAAGGAAATCCTCGCCGACTGCGTGGCACGCCTGGGTTATTGATAATTGGCGATTTTAAGAAATGACCACGATCACCGACATCGCCCAGAAACTCAAAATCTCCACAGCGACGGTGTCACGCGCACTGAACCAATCGCGTTTGGTTGATCCTGAACTGATCGATAAGATCCAACGTCAAGCCGAGCTGATGAGTTACAAAAAACGCAACATCGGCAAACACCGCGGGCGTTCGATCCTGAATATCAAACTCATCCTCCCCCGCCACAGCGAGCCGGAACGCTCCCTGTTCTATGACTTCGCTTCACTCATCGAAGGCATACAATCCGGCTTTATCGAATGCGGTATCAATCTGGTATGTGAAACCACCTCCGTTGATTACAAACCTTACCCGCACAAAAAAGGCGGCGACACCAACGGTTTTATCTTCGCCTTTCATCGCCCTTCCGATGACACGCTCAAGCAGCTCAAAAAGAACAAAACCCCCTTCGTTGTGCTCAACCGTGACATTCCAGGAATCCCCTGTGTCGCTTCCGAAAACAGCACGGGCATGGATGAGATTGTGACGCATCTTTACAAACGTCTCGGTAAAAGATTCAAACCTGCCTTCATCACGCTCGATGAACTCGGACAAATCCACCAAGAACGCTTGGATGGAGTCGATGCCGCATGCAAACAGTTTGGCATTCATTTTGATCCCATCAAAAACACCCACGCGTTTCCAAATATCAACAGTATCAACAACGCAAAGATTCTCAGCCTTTCGAAAAAATACAACGCTCTCATTTGTGTTAACGACATCGTCGGTACTGTGATTCTTAGCGAGTTGGACCGTCTCGGCATCTCAGTCCCAAAAGACATTTCTGTCACTGGTTTCGATGACTCACCGGTTCGACAACTTTCCCGTCCCCTCCTCACCACCGTCAGCATGCCCATCATCGAACTCGCCAAAGCCGCCGCAAGCGGATTGGAGCAGGAAATCATTAATCACATTCCTCAAAAACCGATCAACCGGGTTGTAGGAAAATTCATTGTCGGCGAATCCGCATAATCTCATCCATCAAATCCGTGAATCCACAACAACTCGCCATCCATACCTTTACCAATCAACCTTGGTCGATAGCTGAATGCATCGAGAATTACTCCCGCGCAGGCATAGGTGGAATTTCCATCTGGCGTGAAACCATCGCAGGCCAGGATTTGAAAAAAGTCAGATCCCATCTCGCCGATAGCGGACTCACTCCTATTTCCCTCGTCCGTGGCGGATTTTTCACCGCACTGTCCGCACCGGATCGCGAAAAAGCGATCGATCAAAACCTGCAAGCCTTGGAAGAAGCCGAGCTCGTCGGCTTGCCGATGATCGTCTTGGTTTGTGGCGCGACGATCGGCCAATCTCCCGAACAAAACCTCGAACAAATCGAAGCCGGCATCCGCGCGCTCCTGCCACGCGCCGAGGCCACCGGAATGAAACTCGCCATCGAACCGCTCCATCCCATGTATGCGGGCGATCGCTCAGCCGTCGCCTCCCTCCGCGACGCCAACATCCTCGCCCAGCGCATCAATCACCCGCTCGTCGGAATCGCGGTTGATACCTTTCATGTCTGGTGGGAAACCAACCTGGAACAAGAAATCCAAACCTGCGCCAACAACGGCCACCTCTTCGCGTTTCACATCTGCGAGTTCAAACCCGACTTCGATCACCTCCTGTTAGATCGAGGTCTCCCCGGCGAAGGCGTCAACGCCACCCCACGCATATTAAAAATGATCCGCGCCACCAACTTCACCGGCCAATTCGAAGTCGAAATCTTCTCCCGCAAATATTGGGCCATGAACCAACACGATTTCCTCCAGAAAATCCTAACATCCACTCAAAGTCTCTAGTTCCTGGTTCCTAGTTCTTGGTTCTTAGTTAAAATCCTTTATCCACATCCATTTCTCTTCCTTGAAATTTGAAACTTTATGAAAATCGGAATTATCCTTAACGGCGTCACCGGACGCATGGGCACCAACCAGCACCTTGTCCGCTCCATTCTCGCCATCCGCGATCAAGGGGGAGTCCTCCTTCCTGATGGCTCACGCCTCATCCCCGATCCCATCCTCACCGGCCGGAATGCCAACAAACTTTCCGACCTTGCGAAAAAGCACGGGGTCGAGCGTTTCACCACGGATCTGGATGCCGCCCTCGCCGATCCCTACAACGAGATCTTTTTCGACGCCTCCGGAACTCCGCACCGCATTCCTTTCCTTGAGCGAGCGATCGCAGCAGGAAAACATGTTTACTGCGAGAAACCCACCGCCAGCGTTTACTCGGAAGCGATACGCATTGCTGAAATCGCTGAGAAAGCCGGAGTTAAAAACGGCACGGTTCAGGATAAGCTTTGGCTGCCTGGAATTCGCAAATATCAGCTTTTGAAAGAACAAGGATTCTTCGGAAAAATCCTCTCTGTGCGCGGTGAGTTCGGTTACTGGGTTTTCACCGGTGAACACGAAGGCCAACCCATCCAACGCCCATCATGGAACTACCGCGCCGAAGATGGCGGTGGCATGATCGTCGATATGCACTGCCACTGGCGCTACGTGATCGACAACCTTTTCGGAAACGTCACCCGCGTGTTCTGCAAAGCCGCCACCCACATCCCTCAGCGCTTCGATGAGGCAGGTAAACCGTTTAAATGCACCACAGACGATTCTGCTTACGCCATTTTCGAAACCGATACCGGCGTCACTTGCCAGTTTAACTCCTCATGGAACGTCCGCGTACGCCGCGATGATCTTCTAACCATGCAGGTCGATGGCACCGAAGGCTCCGCCATCGTTGGCCTCCGTAAGTGCTGGGCACAACATCAATCCGTCACTCCCCGACCCATCTGGAATCCGGACATCGACTCTCCCATCGATTACTACGCCAACTGGACCGAAGTCCCCGACCAACTCAGCTTCGACAACGCCTTCAAAATCCAATGGGAAATGTTCCTCAAACACGTCGTCATCGACACACCCTTCAAATGGACTTTGCGCGAGGGAGCCAAAGGCGTGCAACTTGCAGAACTCTCCATCAAGTCTCATGAAAAAGGCTGTTGGGTGGATGTGCCGCAGTAGCCAGCTTGATCAAAATATGGTGAAGTGGTTTTCAACCCCTTAAGCCAAAGAGATAGCAATCATTCAGCCACTACCTCTTCATTCAAAAATCATCAACCATCAATCGTCAATCAAACCGAATTACGAGACGCACCCTTGGGTGATTGATTTCCGATTGATGATTGTTGAGGTTTGATTTTTGATCTGAGACTAGTCGCTATTCTTGGGTATCTCAGGAATACCTCTTGCAACAAGGTGTTGAAAACCCCTTCTCCATATGAATCACCCCTAATCAATCCTTAATCAGCATCGGCATCGGAACTGAGATGACTTGCATACCAGCGGCCTGTGCGGCGATCACACCTGGAGGTGCGTCTTCAATGACCAAGCATTTTTCCGGAGCCACACCGAGCATTTCAGCGGCTTTGAGGAAAATATCGGGAGCAGGCTTGCCGTTAACCACGTCATCGGCGGTCACGACTTCATCGAACCAGTCCGAGCAATCCAAAAGTTTTAATGTTTTTTCAACCACGTAGCGTGAACCACCTGAAGCAACCGCTATCGGCATTTTTCCTCTGAGCGATTTTGCGAACTCCGCCACTTCATCTATCAATTCCACGGTGTTGAGTTTTCTCAAATACGCATCTCGCTTCGCAAGTGCGACCGCCTCAGGATCGAGCTTGAGGTCGTATTCTTCATTGAGATCGACCACAATATCGCGGGTCGGCCTTCCGCCCATGGCGAAAAACACGTCTTCTTTGAAAATCCCACCTGCGCCGTACGCCGCGAGGGCCTCGCACCAGGCATCGAAATGAGCTGGCATCGAGTCGACCAGCGTCCCATCACAATCAAAAATCACTGCTTCGTAACCGGTTTTTGGAAAATCAATCGCTCCTACTTTTGACATGACGCGGAGGAATTACTGGGGTGTTGCGAAGTATGCAAGCCCCTATCTCAGAATTTAGAGCATTTGCCAAATTCTCCTTTTCCCACTAAAATCCAACCCATGCAGCGGCTGGTAAAATGGTTTGACTCGATCGAAACCGAAAAACCCTTTGATTCCTGTAAAATTTGCCAGAATTTCCTCTCAGAAACTGGCGGCAACTGGGTGGTCAACAAGCACTACCACCGCAAGGAATGCGTTCTGGAATATGCCATCTGCGACCACTGCCGGGACGAGGTTTCGAACAGTTTCAGCCATGATTCAAAGGCGGCAATTCGTGAATTTTTGGAAACCAAGATCGATTGGCAGCAGCGCATCCTCGAATGGTCGAAGCTGGACCGGCCCATCAATCGACTGGATCACTGTGTCGCCTGCACCATGCCGCGAGAGTGGATGCTGGGATTCACCATCTCCGCCCAGTTCCGAAACGATGGCTCTTTGATAGAAGGCGCACTGCCGCTGTTGCTGTGTAGCCACTGCATTTCCCAAATCACCGAAAGCCTGTCACCACAAAGCCGGAAAACATGGAATCAGTTTATCACCATGTATTTCGAAGGACCCGATTCAAAGGATTACCACCCCGGGATTTTCTGAGGGAGAAAAATTATCACTTCTTATCCTTCGCCCTCTGGAATCTGGAACGGCGATCTGAATCTTCTTCGACAACGAGTTTTGTAACTTCAACCACAACTTTTTCCTCCACGGGTTTGACCACTTTGGGAGTGCGGATTTTTTGTGGCTTGGGTTGTTTGACCTTGTCGCTTTTGACCCGAACAAACTCTGGGAGTTTCCAACCCGTTCGCGTGATCAAGGCTTCGATAACAATCAGGATCAAAAGTGAAATTCCCAGCGGAAGATTGAGGGAATGCGCAGCCAGATAAGGAGGTCTCAACCATGCGTCTTCGAGGTTCAGCAGTTTCCTGCCGTTGGTTTGGTGGGAAACCTGCCTCAACTCTTCCAAGCGCTCGGATTCAAATGCCCATTCGACACTCGACCCCACACTGACTGGACCGAACGCCAAAGCGTGATCTCCTACCCGGATTGCGCCTTTCACCAAGCTACCCTCATTTAAATCGCGGCTGAGTGAAAAATGTCCCGGTGCGATGCGGCGCCATGGAACTTCATAACTCGCCCCACCCGCCTCATCTTGCAGTTTCACCACTGGAGGATCCTGATTGAGTCGTTCGCCCCATTGCTCGGAGTCGTAAAATAAACTCAATTCCAAACGAGTGCCTTTCATCTGGTGCCTGATCGCAATTCCAGGCGGCAATTGTTGTCCCATGAGAAACCGACCCATCGTCTGCACAAAATCCCCGTATCCTTTCCAATTTCTAACATCATCTGAGAAATCGCCAGCTAGTGGAAATGAAACTGCAGCGGTTCTTCCCGATCCGCGGCGCGCATGTGCAACCAGTGGTGCAACATAATCATCTTTGGAAACGAGAGATACGGTCGAATCCTTACGTGCGTAGGATAAATTATAACCACCCACTGCTGGCATCCACTCGATGGGCTTTGGTGAAATTTCACTCCATCTCCCAGAAGCCAATCCCTCGACTTTATCCTCAAGAAACGCCGATCTCGCAATGGTCACTGTCTCCTGTGCGAAAATCTGCGGAATATCCATGGGCCGATCCGAGAAAAACATCCGTCCGTTTCCTAGCTTGGCAATGTCCTCACACAATGCGGAATCGATGTCCGCTTTTGTTCCTAAACCGATCACAGAAACCGTCGCGCCTTCCTTGGTCATTTCAGCTAACAATTTTTTATAATCGCCCGGCTCTTCCGTATCCTGAGTATCCGTGAACAGGATCACATGTCGGGTCCCAGCTGTGGATTTACGCAATTCCTCCCAGCCAGCCTTCAATCCTGTATAAGCATAGATACCACCACCACCCGATGAAATCCTAGAAACTCTCTGACCGATGTTTGCCTGGTTCCCACCGACTATGGTAAGCGGGACGATTTTATCTGGCTGGCTATCTACAGCAAAAACCGTCACTTGATCCATGCCGCCCAAGAGATTCACCGCAGCAATCGCTCCCGAGTTAGCCAGATCCATTTTGGTTTTTCCGCCAGCAACACCAACACCCATGGATCCAGAACGATCCATCACTATCGCCAGCGCTACTGAAAGTTTTCGATGCTCAGATTTTAACTCCATGGAAACGGGCAACAATTCATCAATTTCGGATTGGAAATATCCCCCTGCTCCAAACGAACGCTTGCCGCCGACCATCATGAAACCTCCCCCTTGCTCTCTTACAAAAAAATCCAATGATTTCATGAAATCGTTAGGAATTTCATGAGCGGGAACATTGTTGAAAATGACTGCCTTGGTTCCACCCAACAATCCTGCTTTGAGCTGCGAGGTATCCTTTATGACTTGCACATCGAAATCCATATCGGACATGGCAAGAGCGACCGGATCGTTTTCATATTTCGTGACCAAAACCAAACGCGGCCCACCGGTGATTTCCAACCAACGCTTCATCCGGTTATTGCCCAAATGCGCATCAACAGTCGGACGAATCTCCGCCTCATATTCAAATGCACCCACCTGCCCCAACCGATCTGTAAACTCCGCGGTTCCAACCCCATCTTTTACCGCAATCTCGGTTTCCACCAAGGTCTGACCATTGCGCTTAATCAACAACGGCACGGCTTCTTCTTTGTTAGATCTGACCAATATAGAAATTAAAAATGGCTCACCTACCTGCACACGCTCAGGAAACTGAAGCCTTGCAACCCGCGCATCTTGAATCGTCTCCTCTCTTACCAAACGATAATCGAGCGGAACTCCGCGCTTCTTCATTTGCTCCGCCGCTTCGGTCAAGGGCTCGGTCGCATATCCATCGGTAAACAACAATACCCGGGTAGGCATTTTCTCATCCACCTGCGCCATCAAGTTGGACAACGCCAAGCCAGTCCGCGTTTGTTTGCGTGAACCCGTGAACGAAGAACCATCGATCCCCGCCTCAGCAACCTCCGCCGCGTAATTCACAAACCGCAGCTTGTCATTTCTTCCTGGTTTCGATCTTTCCAACAGCCTTGTCCATTCAGGTAAACCTTTGTCGATCAGATCCTCGGTAGAATCGGATCTATCTAACAAAACGATCAGTTCGAGGGCATTTTGCTGCTTCACAAATTTCGGCCCCGATAGCATAGCGATCAACAACACTAAAATCATCAATCGCAGTGGACGGAACAGTCCCAGTTTTGGCCAAAACCACCCGACCAAACCCAGCAAGGGCAGCAGCAGAAAACTTTCCGGAAAATCAAAATCCATCTCGCCTAAGTAAAAATGAATTTAACGAATGAGCGAGGCAAAACTTCAGCCCTTAGAATTTCCAGATGAGCGGAATAATAAGGCAGCTCACAATCCAGACGATGATATTGAGTGGTATCCCGATACGGAGGTAATCGCTGAATTTATAACCACCCGGGCCATACACCATCATATGTGTCTGGTAACCCATCGGCAACGCGAACGCACATGAGGCCGCAATCGTGATGGTGATGATAAAAGGACGGAAATCAACCCCAAGTTCCTGGGCCAAACCTACCACAATGGGCACCAACATTACTGCCGTGGCGTTGTTGGATAAAACCTCGGTAAGCAATGAGGTAAATAAATACACAACCCAGAGCATGACGTATGGTAAAATGGCAGGAGAAACATGATTTCGAGTCATGTCAACGAGCCCTTTGGCAAGCCACTCCGCAGTGCCTGATCCCTGCATTGCCATTCCTAGACCTAACAATCCGTAAAGCATCAGTAACACTTGCCAGTCGATACTCGCATACGCCTCACGTGGCGTCAGGATACGCAACCATAATAAACTCAGCGCACCCACGACGGAGACGTAGTGAATAGGAATCGATACGACCCCGATATTCATCCGACTCAATAAATCTGTAATAGAAACGGTTAGGACCACACCAATCAGTACAGCCCAGGAGATTTTGATGGATTTTATACATTCAGCATTCTCTCCACCGTCTTCTGGTTTTGCATCTGGCGCGTCAGTAAGAACGAAATCGCGAGTTTCTTTCAGACTGATCAAGTTATTGACCGCAGTGATCACCAGCAATGTATCGCCATGATCCAGCGGAAGTTCTGCCATGCTACTTGTAATATTTAATCCGTTGCGATGCACAGCGAGCACCACGCAGTTGTAGCGCTGACGGAAATCCGATGCCGCCAATGTTTTCCCAACCAGAGAAGACTCATAGGGAAGAACAAGCTCCGATACGATTCCATCAACCGTGGAGAGTTCTTGAGCACCGATTTTTGCAAACAACTCCTGCGCTTTTGCTGCACCGCCTTTGCGACGATGCAACGCCACCAAATATCGATCATTTTTCTCAACGGTAACTTCACTGAGTGGAATCATCAAACGTGCACCGCGACGACGAATTTCCAATACATGGATGCCAGCCTCTTTACTTCCCAGCGCTGTGTCGAACAACTTCTGACCTATCATTTCAGAACCTTCCGAAATCAAAAGGTGATGCAACGGCACGACTCGGAAATCGATTTCCAAACTTCCTGTGATCGAGGAACGAGCGGGCAATAATTTAGGACCAAAAATTGTCATGTAAGCAATGCCCGCTATCGCCAAAGGAACGCCCACTGGAGCGAGTTCAAACATCGTCATTGGAACCAAATTCATGTCTTTCAGGGTTCCATTGACCAAAAGATTGGTCGATGTTCCTATCAATGTGCAGCATCCGCCGAGAATGGAAGAATAGGACAGTGGAATGAGTAATTTTGATGCTGCGATGTTTTTCGATCTCGCAAAACCCAGAACCGCCGGCATCAAAATCGCAACAATTGCCGTGTTGTTCATCCATGCACTGAAGAAAGTCGCAACCAGAGAGAATGCAAAAATTGAGCTTCTCACCCCACCGTTGATGTTTTTTTCAAGTAATCGCCCGATCTGATTAACTGCTCCAGATTTCTCCAAAGCCCCGCCTATTACAAACAGGGCGGCAATGGTGAGAGGCGCTTCGTTGCTAAAAACTTTGGCCATGCTATCCATACCAACCAAATCCAATGCGACCAAAAGACACAAGATCGTAAGAGCTAGCACGTCAGGAGGTGCCCACTCACGCATAAATGCGACCAAAGTGAGTCCGATAACGATCAGTGTAAGTGCAATTTCTTGGTTCATGGATTGCCTAGAACGGGGCGTCTGTGATTCAGCTATGGGCTTTTGGCAAGCCTAGGATCATCAAACCGAACGTAAAATACGTGGAAAAGCCAAATATGATAAGCAATTCAATGCTTTTCATGCTGATCGTGGAGCTTACGAGTCTCTTCAAAATCATGCCTTTCACAGGCACCAAGACCAAAACCAACCACAAGAATGAGTAGAGCGAAACGTTTCATCGCCGTCGTTCTAGACAATCCGGCTCCAAAAGCAACCCCAGAACTGGGGAAAATAAGCCGCATCTCTCACTCACTGAAAGGGCAATCTTCGATAGCTTAGGTCAACATCCTGGGCTCAAATCCCCCACACCAATTGCACCCTGAAGAGTGCCACAGCCGAAACATCACCACCGAAGAATAAAGATGGATTGGGTTTAAGTTAACTCGTGCAAAGACGCTAAGGCGCAAAGGGGGCAATATTTGAACCACGAAAATCACGAAGTTCACAAAAGTTTGTATATAAATTAGTAAGGAATATTTTAGTTTTGTTTATCTTTAGATTTTCATCCTTTGCGCCTTAGCTTCTTTGCGCGAGTTAAATTCCCTCAGATCTAAATGAAAATGAGGCAATTTTCACAAAACCAGAGCTTCCATCAAATGAGCTTTTCGCTTTCCGAGAATGAATGCGGGAAGTAGAAAGCAGGGGCTGATCCTCTCCAAACAATCCGAACATGTCCGAGTTAATATCCCAAGAAACCCAAAATACTGATCGACTCGAGCTCGCGCTCAGGGCCTCGAACGAGGGCATCTGGGACTGGATGGTTGGTGAGAAGAAAATTTACTATTCCAGAAGAATCATCGAATTCCTCGAATGCGCCGAATCAGGAGCGCCCAACTTATTTCTGCATCCTTTCATTCATGTCCACGAAGTTGAACGCTTCGATTTCGAAAATACTGTAAACCGAGCCCTCGACATAGGAGGACCCGAAACCCTTGCTATCGATGCTAGAATTCAAACAGGTGGCAACGAATGGCGCTGGCTGCGGATTCGCGGCACGGTGGTTAGAAATCGAAGTGGCGAAGCCTTGCGCATTGCGGGATCGATGATCGATATCAGCCTCCGCAAAAACGCCGAAGCACAAATCGATGAAGAACGTCACCTTTTACGAAATCTGATCGATCACGTTCCGCTTCAAATCTACTTCAAAGACCTCGAATCCAAATTCGTAATGGTAAACCGTGGCATGAGCGAATATCACGGATTTGACGCAAGCGTGAGTTTGATCGGAAAACACGACCGAGATTTATTTTCTAACACTCATTGGGAAAAAGCCGAAGCCGATGAGCAACGCATCATCAAAACCGGAATTCCGATTACAGGTCAGCTCGAATGCGAAACTTGGCGAGAAGGAACCGAAACCTTCGTAGTGACCTCCAAATTCCCATGGCGGGATAAGAGCGGAAAGATCAAAGGCACATTCGGTGTTTCAAGCGACGTAACTTCACTGGTCACCGCACAACGCCAAGCGACTGATCTGGCAAACGAACTTCAACAAAAAAACATCGCCTACGAAGAAGAGGTGAAACTGGCACACGAAATCCAACAAGCGCTCTCCACTTCTGGCTATCCACCAGCTATTGCTCAAAATGGCAACCAGATTATCTTTGGCTCACGTTACCTTCCGATCTCTGGGTTGGCTGGTGACTTCTACGAAATTATCAAGCTAAGTAACAACCGTTACGGAATTTTTATCTGCGATGTGATGGGTCATGGCGTCCGCGCCGCGCTGGTTGTTGCCATGCTTAGAGGACTCCTTGCCACTCAAGCCAATGGCAAACACGATGCATCTCAGTTTCTTGGTAAACTGAACTCAGGCTTATTCTCCATTTTAAAACGAGCCAACGTGACCATGTTTGCCACAGCATTCTATGGCATCATTGATCTCAACGAACTATCGATGGAATACTCCTGCGCTGGTCATCCGGGCCCTGTCGTAATTGGGGAAAAATCTAGCCATCAAATCTGCACTGGACGTGGTGGGAAAGGCCCAGCTCTTGGTTTAATGAACCAGCAGACCTATCCCATTCATACGCTGGATCTAACTGATGTACAGCGATTGCTTCTTTTCACAGACGGTGTTCTTGAAGCTGAAAATGAAGAGGGCGAACAATTCATGGATCAACGCCTCTTGAAAATCGCAAGTGAAAACCCACATAAAGACATCGAAGACTGGTTGGAATCCATCATCGAAACCGTTCTGGATTTTTCAGACTCTCATCACTTCGACGACGATGTCTGTGTGCTTGGTCTACATATCGTTAAACCAAGCTGACTTATTCAGGCTTTGTCAAACTATCAAATGAATCCACTCCCTGAGCCTTAGGGTTGGGGGACCCTTTTGCATCCGGAGCACTCGTAAGTGAGATCGCTTGGTATTGATGCTTGAAATTATCAATTGGAGCCGCGCCAGTTCCACTCAACTCAATATCAACCCATCGATACCCATCTTTGAGGGGGCTGAACAATATATCGAGACGAGGATCCTTGGATGCAGTAATAATAATATCCGGGATACCAATTTTCAAAGAACCTGAAATATTACCTGCCGCATCCTTAGTCGCCATGGATCCTTTGATAATCATCCTTGCACGCTGCTCCAGATAAATATTTTTCAACTCCACAATCTCGCCACTGCGACGCATCAGCAATTTGACTTCGTCATCAAAATTCGGGAGTTCATACCAACGATCATCCAATACGATGGATAGATGACCCAGAAATTTAAATTGAGATAACCCGATGCGTGAATCAATCGCATGAGACATATTCAATTCAAGCTCAGCATCATTTCCAGATCTAGGAGTGAACCGAATCAGGTTAGAATCATTATCAGAATTAGTGATGACCCTGCCCTGATAAAACCTACCCATACTACTGCCTAGTAAAGGTGAAATTTGAAACGATTCCAAATCCACATGAAGTTCATGCGTCGCGCCTTCAGTTTGAGGATTGATCTCACCAAAGAAATTGATCGTGCCCTTATCTTGGAATTCTTCACCCGCAGTAGCAGGCACCTTAAAACGCATGCTTTTGATATCGAGTTCCCCACCACGAACTTGAATGTAAGAACGATCTAGCACCAACGAAGGCCAACCCTTGATTTTCAAAGCACCTTTATTCAAACGAATTTCACCACCTTTACTGAGCTTGGTCGGCAAGTATGAAGCCTCAACTCCTTCGACCATTTTATCCAATGCTTCCTCTCTTGAGAAAAACACATTCAAGTTATCCACTGAGTAGCGATTGAACTTAATTAAGGAATTCTTCGTATCCTTTTTAATCAAGGATGGATCAGATCCACTTGGCGCTATTAAAAAGAGCTTACCATTGCTCCCTGTGATTTCCTGACCTTGAAAAACTTTTCCAACAAAACATATTGGTGAGATTACAGCATTCAGACCACTCACCTCCAATCGATTGAGTACATAAGACTCTGACCAGTTCATCGCAACATGCGCTGCGGAAGCCGTGGCGGGATTGATTCTGAATTGCTGAATCTTCGTTTCACTACCCGTGACGCTCTCCACCTTAGAAACCAATCCATTCCTGAAAGCCGAACTATTGGAATAAAGAATCATAACCCCACCTATGATTAACATTGCGATAAGGAAAATGATAAATCCTGCTATCTGGATCAGTTGCAGACGCTGATTCTGCGCCTTCAACTTATCCCTAACTTGTTCTGTCCTGCGCTTTCGCTTTCTTACTTTTATTGCCTGCGTTCCATCAGCCCTAGTCACCAGCTGCCCCTCGTCCTCTCCTCGGTGTTTAAGGCGCTCCAACATTTCGTCGATGGAATACTTCTCCGGCTCACTGTTGGAATCTGGCATATAAAATAAAAATCAGCGCTCGCGATACGGCTTACCAGTTGGGTCAACCAGTTCAACATTCACGAAAAACAAAATCGCGGTCGAATTATGTTTAACTCCCTCGGATTTAAACAATCTACCCAACATTGGAATACTTCCAAGAATTGGCGTTTTATCTTCAAGCTTGGTGACGGTATCTTTCAACAAACCACCTATCACGATCGTCGCACCATCCGCAACTACCACACTGGAATCCACCTTCTTCACACTGAAGACTGGCTGCAAAATAGCATTCTTGGTGAGTTCAACCGACTCACCATCAGCGCTTACAAAATTGATAGGAGAACCGTAATTCACAAAACCATCGAAATCGGTTATCACTGGTTTTATTGCCACATCAATATATCTGCGATTCTCATCTACCGTTGGTAATACCTCCATAAATACTCCAGTATCACGTGTCTCGAAAGCACTCGGAGTTGAAGGAACGATAGGAGTAGGAGTAATAGAGTTTACAGATTGTGGAATTTGCGGGGGTTCGTATTCCGAGGCATAGATGAACTCTCTAATCATCGTGATGGATGCAGCTTGGCCACTACGAGTGGTGATGGATGGTGTCGCGAGAATATCAGCACCTTTATTCTGATCCATTCCACGCATCAAAACTTGCATTGTCGTATTATCAATCACTCCGCTCAAACCAACAACACCGGGCGCTCTAGAGAACTGTTGAACATCGCGATCTCCACCGGATGCAAGAAGTGTATCCAAGTTAAAACCGGAAAATGCACCATCACCACTTCGATTCCCTGCCGTGATGGGATTGCGTGGAACTCCAGTCGCACCAACCACAGGAAAATCATCAATTAAAGATCCAGTGCCTACCGTTCCACCTGTCAAATAACCTTTATCCGACAGCGCACTACTTTTTCCTCCTAAACCAAACTCATTGATCATCCAATCAAATCCAAGCTCTTCCAAAATGCTTTTCTCGACCTTAATCATTGTCATCCTGACCGTTACAATGACTGGATCAGTCTGAACGACCAAATCGATAATTTGCTGGATGATATCGTGATTACTCAGTGTATTGACCACTAGAAGTGAATTACTGGTAGGAATGTAAGTCACGGATGCTCCTTGCGGAAAAGACACCCCTTGCAGGGCAAATGCCTCTTGGGCACCCATGCGTTTTGCCAGCGATTTATTTACGTCAGGCGTTTCATTGAAAATATCATCTTCTTCCTTGGCTTTCGCTGAAGCTCCCGCTGTTAGGTTACTCAAAAAATCCGGAGGAACCCGATATGTTCGTGAAATCAAACTGTTACCTGCCGCACCTTTATGAGTGATTGTTACCGCATGATCATCATATCGGAAGCTGGTCTTCGTCATGTCTGTAATGTATTTGAGGATCTGCTCCACTGGCACATTCGAAACTCTGAGATCAAACTTTCTAGCCAAAACCTCTTTAGCAGGTGAAGCGCTGGGATCACCCAGATTAACGGTAATATTCATACCTTTGAGTTCAGGAACCAATTCAAAGGTATCATTAGCAGCAGCGCGTGCACGTAAAACGTCAACAGCCTCCATCAATGTCGCATCCTCAACAATAAACTGCGGAATAATGATACGACTGAGTTTATTGCTTAACGGAACATTTGAATTCGGGGATGCCTTGTCATTGATAACTGGCAAATTTGGTGTTTCGAATTTCGATGCCAAAGGTAACTCCCATTCGTGACTGACTTGCATCAGAGCCTCGGCACGTGTCTGACCATAAGCCGATTTATAATATTTGGATTTTGTATTCGCCACACGTTCCATGCCTCTTCTTGCGGCTTCGTTGTGAGAATCAATTTTCAAAATTGAGGTGTAATGATTTTCTGCCTCGTCAAATTTTCCGAGGTCATAGGCGCCGTCCGCCATGTAGAGAAGTCTCCTCACCAGATCCACATCTTTCACATGATCTCCAGTGATTGCGGGGTTGGTGCGAATCGGATCATCGAGTTCATTAAGAGCTGCTAATGCACCTGCATGATTTGGTGCGATATTTTTATCCAACACCACTTCGATGATTTTCTTTGCCTCTGCAACCTTGCCTACTCTTGCTAGTTCTCTAGCATGTTCAACAGAAGCTTGGGCATATCGATCGAGAGCTGCATTCCTGAGCTCGGCTGTTGTGGGAGATTCAGGAAAAGCAGCACTTGCACCCGCGTAAGCATCGATGGCATCTTTAAATTTTCCAGCCAAGTAGAGTTCATCTCCTTTTTGTAAAAGCATCTGGGCTTCATCAACGGCAGCTCGACGCTTCTGTAACTCCTTCTCTGCCAGGCTCGATTTGGGCTTGGATTCCTGTGAAAATCCGGCCGGCAACAGTCCATAAGAAATTGCGAGCACTAGGCCACAACTAAATAAGGGTTTACTGAGAGGGAATCGCATACGGAGGTCTTGGAGATATATAGACAGCGTAAGCCAAAAGGGTAAGCGTAAAATCCGTAAATTATCAATTTTTCTTAGAGACTGTCAGAATAATACAAAAAAATAAAAGACTAAGAGTATTTTAACCACAATGATAGCGCAGCGGACTTGGCCTGAGCTTAGCGTGGTCAAAGACACAGAGCACAAAGCCGTTCTTTGAATATCTGGGTTTGAAACCAGCACCTCTGTATTCTCTGAGTCTTTGACTCCATTTCAATAGGTCCAAGCTATTTGGCGACGCTAGCTGTAAAATTCGCTAACGCTTATTCTGCTTTGAAGTATAGACCTATTTTGAGGTTTAAGACAGCTTCTTAGGCTCTGTGACAACCAGACCAAATTTCGAAAACCGTTCCTAGAGTCTAAATTCCATCTGCTCAGTCCTAGTTCGGTGGCCTTTTCTCCACTGACGGATTCTCAACCATAATTTCCGACGCAGTTCGATACGCATCAGTTTCCACTTCAATCTTCTGTATTCGCGTGAGCTCATACTAGATACTGTTCATTTAAACAGTATCTAGTCAAATGTTATTTTTTGAGCTTCAAGAACATCCGTCGCAATTTGCTCCCGAAGCCCCTCGATACTGGGAAATTTCCTTTCTTCACGAATGAATTGGATAAACCGAATACGCAGAATTTGCCCGTAAAGATCGCCAGAAAAATTCAAAAGATGCACTTCCAGGCTTCTTTTTCTGCCATCAACAGTCGGTCGGACTCCGAGGTTAGCAACCCCGCGAAACTGGCTATTCACTTCCACCAACCAGACCCCGTCTTTGGGAAACTGCATATCAGCAAAATGCAAATTCGCAGTAGGAAAACCCAAGGTTCGCCCGAGTTTCTGACCCTCGATCACCCTCCCAGATAGCTCGTAATGCCGACCCAGCATGGCTTCCACCTCGTGAAAGTTGCCATCGCGGATTGCTTGGCGTATCCGGGTACTGCTGATCCGCTCCCCGTCCCAAATCACCGGAGGCACGGCAAAAAGCTCGAATCCTAACTCATCGGCCATGCTTTTAAGCAGATTCACATCACCGAGTCGTTTGTTTCCAAAACGCCAATCCTCACCCACAGATATGGATGCGACATCTGCCGCACAGAGTTTTCTGACAAAATTCTCCGCCGGCATCGCCGCAAATTGATGATCGAAATGGATCACCAGCAAGCCATCCACCCCATGAGATTTCATGACTGAGGCCTTGTCATCAAGTGTGGCGAGCAGCGAGGTGGGTGCTTTACTAGCTGCGATGACCCGAATTGGATGCGGAGAAAAAGTCACCACAAACGACATTCCCCCACTCGCCCTTGCTGATTGGACCGATTGATCGATCACTGCCTGATGACCGATGTGGACGCCATCGAATACGCCGAGCGCTAGGTGCAGCGGTCCTCGCTCAAGCACCAGATCTTCAAGCTTGTCGAGACGGATAGGCATGACATTTTTACGCTCCACGCATCAGTGAAATTTCTGCCAGGGAGATCAAGGCTTTGAGCAATATCTCAGGATTAGCCTCTTTAAGTTGCGCCAGCGTCACGGAACGATCCAAATTGAATTTTCCCGATTGAGTCCGACGTAATGCACTGAGGTGAGCCCCACAACCGAGTTTTTCACCGATATCGTTGGCATAAGTGCGGACATAGAAACCTTTTGAGCAATCAACTCGGAAATCGACTTCTGGAAGTTTGACTCGTTTGATTTCATAGCCAGTTACACGCACCGGCCGCATTTTACGCTCAACCTCCACGCCCTTGCGCGCCAATTTATATAAAGGCACGCCATCCATTTTGATCGCTGAAACCATCGGTGGCATTTGATCAAATTCACCTTTGTATAATTCGAATGCTACACGAATATCAGCTTCGGATACATTTCCTACCTCACGAGTTTCTAACACTTCCCCCTCTTTGTCCTGAGTGCTGGTGCGCTGACCCAAAGTCAAAGTCCCTTCGTAAACTTTGTCTTCGCTCATTAGCAAATCCTGGATCTTCGTCGCCTTGCCGATCACGAGCATCAGCAAACCGGTCGCCATGGGATCGAGCGTTCCGCAGTGACCGATCTTCTTGGTGTTTAAAGCACGTCTCGCAATCGCCACCACATCATGCGATGTCATGTCCGGAGCCTTATCCACCAACAACACCCCACTGGGACCGTTGTATTCTTCAGCTTGTTTTCTCATTTTGTATTGAAATTATTTTTGTGATGCCAATGCCTGCTTCAAGGCTGTAAGAACTTTTGGCTTCGCAACCGAAAGCGGTCCCGCCATGCGAATTCCAGCTGCCAGCGCATGCCCACCACCACCAAACTCCGTTGCAACATTGCATACATTGATTCCGGAATCTTTAGAACGCATCGATACTCGGATTTTACCGTCATGCAATTCTTCAAAAAACGCAGCAACCCGAACCCCTTTGACCGAGCGGATCATATCGATGAGTCCCTCGCTGTCATCCGGTTGAAGATTAAGATCGAGTCTCGTTTGGTCCAACAACTCCCAACAAGCAAGTTGACCGTCCTCGGAAATTTGTAGGGTATTCAACAACGCACGCATCAACTCCAATCTACGATAAGGATGATTATCGTAAATATCGGCGTTTATCTTTCCAACATTCAAGCCACGCCTGATCAGATCCGCTCCGAGCTCATAAGTGGCTGCCGTGGTCGATCCGTATTGAAACGATCCGGTATCGGTCGATACCGCGACATAGACGGCATCCCTGGCTTCATCAGGGATGGGATAACCTAGGGCTTTGATCAATTCGTAAACAATCTGACCCGTCGCCGGCTTCCTTACATCGATCAAATTGATATCCCCATAACCTGGATTGGAAATGTGATGATCGATATTCAACCAAATTTTTGCCTTTGAAGCCGCATGCAGCGAGCCATCGCCCAATCTCGGCTTAGTTGCCGTATCGAGGGCGATCGCAACCTCTACCTCAAGCGGATCTTTTGGAGGTGTCGTAACTTTTTCTGAACCTTTCAAAAACTCCAAACTCTCCGGAACTCCGTCTTCATTGATAATGAAAACCTCCTTGCCCAACGCCATCAGCGAAAAGCCCAACGCGATCTCCGATCCTATCGCATCGCCATCCGGTCTGACGTGGCTCATCAATACAAAACGTTGATGCGCAGAGATCGCCGCACCTATTTCATCGATGATTTTTTTGAATTCTTGATCGTCCATGGAATTGATTACCCATTTACCTTGGGTCGGGGCGCGGATTCTCACCACTCAAGCCTTTGAATCAAGGACAAAGCAACCAGAAGACCATTGAGCACCAGAAATATTCAAATTCGGCGATTCTCATAGCAAAACTCTTAAAACAGGCTTGCCCATTTGCCCCCAAGAAGCCATCTACCACCCGTGCGTGATCTGTTAGTCAATCCAGCCTGGCAAGAGGGGGATCTCGGTATTCCATTACCAGATTCCACCCATGCCTGCACTTGCTGCCTCCCAACTTGGGATGCAGTCGTAGGCTATGAGGAAGGTCGCGAGAAGGTATTGCGCCGACTCCGTACCGGCTATCCCCGTTTTTTCAAACATCCTACCGTCGAACGCATTTTTGATAACGCACGTGCCGAACTTGCCGGTGAAGGAGAGGATGTTTTGGTATTACCAACAAAACTTTCCGCACAACGCGCCCATCGTTGGTTAGAACGTCACGCTGAAACCGCTATTCGAGCCGCATCATTTCATGGGCTACAGGCTCTGGTTTTTCAAGAAAAAGCCAAATCTCTAGCCGATCTTTACTGGCGATTCTCAGGAGAGGGTATTTCCTCACGTGCAGCGCAGGACTTTCTCGATGGAAAGCTCCGTGAAGGATCAAAATCCCACCTCCTATCCCGCAGGATCGCAAAATTCAATGGAGGAAACCCCGAAGACACATTCATTTTCAGCAGCGGCATCTCCGCGGGCCTAGCCGCTCTGAGATCTCTCCCCGGAATACGCGAAGGCAAGAAAACCTTACAAATTGAGTTCCCCTACGTCGACACCCTAAAAATCCAGGAACGTTTCGGAAACGGCGTCGTCTACCTTAATGAGGCGGTCGGTGAATCCTTCGATGAGGCGATCCAACGCATTCGTGCCGGTGAATTTGCAGGTGTATTTTCGGAAGCTCCCTCAAACCCCCTACTCCGCACCGTCGATTTAAAACGTATATCTGAAGCCTGTGCTTTTTCCAAAACACCTCTTGTTTTGGACGACTCATGCGTAGGCCCTCTCAATGTCAATGCCCTACCTCTCTGCGACATCCTCACCTCTTCGCTCACCAAATGGATTTCTGGCACGGGCAATGTCATGGCAGGAGCACTCACCCTCCGCTCAGATTCACCGTTGATCGCGAATCTCAGGGATTCCATTTCCGAAGATGCCGCCAAATGCGCCCCGCTTTATATCGCCGATGCTGAGATCCTGCTCTCTAACATCAAAGACTACACAAAACGTAACGGACTCATCAACGAAAACGCCCTTAAACTCGTCGAGTTTCTAAAAAATCATCCCGCCATCGAACATGTTTGGCATCCATCTATCATCAACACCGCAAACTATGATGCCATCAAGCGAAAAAAAGGTGGCTACGGCGGACTCATCTCCATCTCGCTCGTAAATCCCAAAAAAGCCCCAAAGGTTTATGATGCCCTAAAACTTTCCAAAGGCCCATCCTTCGGAACTCCTTTCACTCTCGTCTGTCCTTACACCCTACTCGCTCACTACGATGAACTCAGCTGGTGCGAAGACTGCGGTGTCCCCAGCAACCTCATCCGCATCTCCGTCGGAAACGAGCCCGTAGAAACGATCATCGCTGCGTTTGAGGAAGCTTTGTCCTGATAGGATTCTTATCCTGAATGGATTACAGACATTAGACTGTTTGCCAAAAGTCCTTGCTTATTTAATCGTGGCTGGGGATTCCAGCCCCAGGCCGTTATTGGGGAATCCTGCCCCAATAATCCTATAAACAGAAATGGAACCACGGATGGACACAGATAGACACGGATAATCAAAGAGTTATGAATTTTTTCAGTCTCACCTTTTAGGTGAATGAAGAATTCTTTCTAATCCTCTTAGCATCAGTGTTAATCAGTGTTAATCAGTGTTAATCAGTGTTAATCAGTGGTTCATTTTCCTCTTTAGGATAATCTATTTAAACGCAAAGATTTTTGGCAACCAGTCTACCCTAGGTATTCATCCACCCCACACACCATTGCACCCTGAAGGGCGTGCCAGAATCGAAACATCATCGACATCGATACCTCTGCGACCCACTTCGGGGTCGATTGTTTTTCATTTCGCAATTCCCGGGGTGGTCGTCGCTACACTCCTCGACCCCGGGCTAAGTTCTATGATCCCGTTGGGATCTAGATTTGTTAGAAAACTGATTTTTATGCTCAAAGAATCCTCTATTTACTGAGCAGGCGTATGAGCCTTAAGAGCTGCCTCTGATTTGCTTTTCGCATAATCTGCGAAATCGGCTTCTGAAATCACTTCCATGCTTCCGCTCATGTTGGCGTGACCGTCTCCGCAGAGCTGACCACAAACGATAGAAGTTTCCATGACCTCAATTGGCGTGAACCACATGGCAATTTCCTTGCCTGGGATAGCATCTTGCTGAGTCCGCATCGGAACAATGGAGTAGTTATGAATCACATCTTTGGTGCCAATATTCAAAACAGCTGGACGATTGACTTGGAGTTTGAGGGTTGAATCTGTGAAATCATCATGTGCATTCGGATCGGTGTAGTCGATACCCAAAGAATTGGTGTCACTGATCAAATCCGTATCAGTGCGACCAAATTTTCCGTCTAGTCCTGGGTAATGGTAAGACCAACCGAACTGCCAGCCAACGACTCGAACACGAACCGGATTCATCTCTTTGACTTTATCCCACTCATCCACGCGGTTTGCCCAAAGAGGAAATGCAAAGCCGAGAAGCAAGACCGCCTCAATGATGATGACCGCGACTTCGATATGACTAGAAAGGTGGCTGCGCACACCATGATAAGAAGCTTTAGGATTGTTTTTGTGCCAGAATTTGAAAAGGCAAACAAAAAAGAAGATTGTCCAACCCACGAACAGAGCGATCATGAACCAATGGACAACGTCCATCATGTGATCGACTTGTCCGCCGTGTGCGGAATAGTTTTTTGGGAGGCCTAAGAATTCGGATGGGCTCATGATATGTGAAAAGTGAGGTGGATAAGGTTAAAAATTATCGGTTTAGTCGCGCAGGTAATCGTCACGAAGCTCCGGATCGAGATCTTTGTCACCGCGGGAGATGATACGAATCATATAAAAACCAACACCGCCAAGAACGGACAAAATTACCACTAACAAGGCGAAGATAGAGTAGCCCGCGGCATCGCCACCACCTTCAATCATCGAGACGCGGCAAGTGGAACAAGCAAGATGTAAAAAGTTCATGATAGGTTCAGAGGTTGAGTTTCGTTGCTTTACGGTAGAAATAAATTCCGTAGAGCGGCATGAGAAGAATTCCAACGATACCCGTGACACCGAGAAAAGACGCGAGTGTCGAAGGCTCAGGTGCGAATACAAATGCCCACAGGATCAGAAACGCCGAAAGCAGCGTGCAAATGGTGATGAAGACTATATGGAAACCGCGTAGGGACATTGAAAATCAAAGGTAAAAATAACTGTCAAAAATCGGACTGTATTTTGCGAGGAACAAGATCGCAAACATCGATGCACATAGCGCAAGAGCACTAATGAAGATCCAATAAATGGCTTTCTTTTCATGATTTAGGTGCATGAAAATCAAACCGACCAAAGTAGCTTTCGTGGTAGCGATCAACATACCGAGAATGGCATCCCATTTATCGAATCCGTGCTCGCCAATATCCAGCGCTTCGACCGTAGCAACCAACACGGTCACGATTGTACCGATAAGCAATGCGCCGAATACGAGCAAATAGGTTTTCTTGGACTTCTGAATTTCTTCAACTGAATTAGCCATTTCTTAAAATCTTGTTTGAGGTGAATGCTGTTTGGTTCGGGTAGATGACGGATTACATCAAATAAAGGATAGGGAAAACGAAGATCCAGATAAGGTCAACGAAATGCCAGAACAGACCGCCGACCTCGACTCGGTTGCAGAGCCACTCGGGATTTTCTTCATACATTCTGCGTCCGAAGAACAGGTAGTAGGCTAGTACGATTGCACCGCCTACCACGTGAAGACCGTGAAGTCCGGTGATGGTGAAATAGATCGCGTAATATGTGTTCCATGATGGAGTGAATTTCGAAGCAAAGCCGATTTGTTCACGCGGAACAGACAAGTGAGGAAAGGTCACGCGATCATGACCATCTCCATGCGCTACTTCCTCATGTGAATCGTGAGAACTCCATTCTTTCTCGTCAGGATTCCGAGCTTTGTAATTTGGCCCCATGAATTCTTCTTTGAGTTTATCTGTGGCAGAGAGTTTAATCTTATGAGTTTCTTCACCATACTTGGCGAATTCCTTCCAGCCGATACGATACAACTCCTTGTGAGTCGGTTCACGATTCGGATTACCTTTTTCATCAAGACCGTAATCTTTAATTAGGCGCTTTTTTAATTCGTCTACATTAGCTTGGTGCCAAGCCCAAGCCTCTCGGGCAAAAGGATCATTTTTCAATAACCATGAATTCTCAATCGCGACTTCAGGTTTGATGCCCTTTTTCTCAGCCTTCATAACCAAGTATTGGAAATCGATGGCATCGACATAGTGCAAGTCCATCGGGCTAGGCAGCAGCTTGGCGTTGATCACCGTGTCATCGCGAAGTTTGGATTGCTCAGGTCCTTCTTTGACGTCACGTGGCTTGAAACTGATCTGGAAGGATTTGTCGGCAACAAATGTTGCGGCAGGAATATCAGTGAGCAACTTCGATTTGATCGCCTCTTGATCGATGCTGACATTATCGGAGTATTCCCAATCCGATTTTCCTGGGTTTTGTTTCTTGGCTACCTTCCATGCATCACCAAGCGCTTGAGCACGAATTTTTTGGTTGTGATTACGGGCCTTGATTTGTGCCTTCTCAAATTTTTCAAGCAGCTCAGCTGTGAGTTTGGCATCCTTCTCGAAATAAACTGAGTCTGCATCAGCGAAACCTTCTGAGCCTTTGACCTCAGCAGCGAGCTTGAGCGTCGCACCAGCGGCTTTGGCTTCCGCTAAAATTTCTTCAACCCATGCATCGTGTACACGTAAGTTATTGTAAGTGATAGTTGAACCTGCATTGAGCTCGAGATTGATACGGTTTTTCTCGATCTTTGTTCCATCGATATAGGCAAGGTGTCCTTCAAGAACTGTGTAGTCTTTCAATCGAACCGCTTGGTGGTGGAATTTGACATTATATTCCACTCCTTTGAGCACCATGAAAATCAATGCACAGATCACAGTGATCCACATGTAGATTTGGAATTGTCTCCAGTTACGAAGTTTAAGAGCCGCCCAAGCAAACACCACTGTGACGGAGGAACCGATGAGCACGAAGGTGTTGATCAAACCTGGAAGCACAGGAAGTGTTCGTTCTGGCCATGGATAATCCGCACCGAGACGCATGAAAACATAGGCTGAGAAGAAGCCACCGAAAAGCATGACCTCGGAAGCGAGGAACAGCCAGATGGCGATCTTGGCGTTAAACAGGCCCGTGTCTTTGCGGGCGTTGACGATGTATGGGATTTCCATTTCTTGAAGTTGCTAGAGTTCAGTTTTCAGTTCTCAGGAAGACTAGAGGTTAGTGAGTTTCTTTTTCGTTAGATTCCTCCCCGGTCTTATTGGGAGCTTGCCATTGTGGGAAGTAATCTTCGTCGCAATCAGGACGAGAGTATTCGTAAGGTCCGCGATAGACAGCGACGTCGAAGGTGAAATTACCGTGACCCGGAGGTGTTGGTGTAGCCCACTCAAGCGTGGTCGCATCCCATGGGTTGTCGTTTTCAACTTTACGTCCCTTCTTCCATGCGAACAGCACATTGATAATGAAAGGAATCTGAGCAATTGCTAAAATCCATGCGCCATAGGACATGACAATGTTGAGATCGATATAATCACGCACGATGACTCCGAAAACGTTCGCGCTATCGGCTGCTTTCGCGAGGTAAGCATCGCCACCATTATACCAGCGGCGATGGAAGCCAGCCATCCCCTGCACCAGCATTGGGAAGAACAATACGTTCATACAAATCAAACTTGGCCAGAAATGCAGGTGATTTAAAAAGCGACTGGTGTAGCGCCCCGTGATTTTTGGATACCAATGATGCACACCGGCAAACAAGCCGAAGAGAATACCCGGAGCCACAACGTAATGAAAGTGACCGATCACGTAGTAGGTGTCATGAAGATGGAGACCCACCAAGTTGAAGGCGAGTGGCAAACCGGTTAAACCACCGATACCGAACATTGGAATGAACGCACATGCCCACATCATGGGTGGAGTGAAACGGATTGAACCGCCCCAAAGTGAGATCAACATCGCTGTAATGATGACAACTGAGGGAATAGAGATCAACACGGTTGTGGTTTGGAAGAAAGTAGAAACTGCATCACCCATTCCAGTCATATACATGTGGTGAGCCCAAACGATAAAAGACAGGAAGCCGAGGATAAGCACGGAGTAAACCATGGACTTATAACCCCAAAGTGGCTTACGGGTATTGACAGGAATGATTTCTGCAACACAAGCGATTGCTGGTAGCAACAGAACGTAAACTTCTGGGTGACCAAGGAACCAGAAAAGGTGTTGGAAAAGAAGCGGCGAACCACCACCAGAGAGATCAGCAAGGCCTTCACTCTTGGTGAACAAACCGGTAGGCATGAAGAAGGATGAATGTGCGACTCGGTCCATCAACTGCATGATGCCAGCGGCCTCAAGTGGAGGGAAAGCGAGAAGAAGAAGAAAACCTGTCACCAACATCGCCCATACAAAGAAAGGCAAACGCATCCATGTCATACCACGAGCACGGAAGTTAATGATCGTAGTAATAAAGTTGACCGCACCTAACAGCGAGGAGGTAATCAAAAGAACCAAGCCGACCAACCACTGGGTCTGCCCTGCCAACCATTGGTTGACGATTTGTCCGTCAGCAAAACCTGCGAGCGGCGAGTAGTTCGTCCAACCCGATTTAGCTGCGCCTGACTCCATAAAGAAAGAGGCACACATCAATAAGCCACCTGCTAGGTAGATCCAGTAGCTCATCATATTGAGTTTGGGGAACGCCATATCGACGGCGCCGATTTGAAGCGGTGTCACGTAGTTACCAAACGCACCGAAACCAAGTGGCACGATTCCAAGGAAGACCATGATCGTTCCATGCATCGCACCAAACATGTTGTAAGTTTCCCCTGAGACTTTTCCGTCAACCAACCAGCGAGCCTTCCAATTATCCGTAAGGAAGCAGCCCATCCAATCTGGGAGTGGCTGATGTGGATAAGCGATACTCCACCGCATCACCATCATTAAGTAGAAGCCGAAGGCAAGAAACAACAACGCAGTGATACCATACTGCAGACCGATGGTTTTGTGATCCGTTGAGAAAAAGTATTTTTTCAAAAATCCCGGATTGTGATGATGATCGTCATGATCATGAGAATGATCGTGACTGTTAGAAGATTCAGCATGGGCGCTCATAAGTTGTTTCAGGCGTATGGGTGAGTGTTAGGAGGTCGAATTAGGTTAAACCGATATTGGAAAATTATTTAACAGGAGTGAGTTTCGAAGGATCCACCGGAGTCTTCGGATCGAGAACTGCACCAGGAAGCATGATATTGTGCTTTGCGATGAGTTCATCAGCAGTAACAGAAGTACCAGGAGTCTCACGTGCCTTGGAAGCATCGATAGCAGCTTGAGCCATTTCGATCGTTACAATATCACCCGTTGTGTTACCAAAGCTATTACGAACAAATGTCATTAGGGCTGCAAGTTCCTCAGCCTTCAAGCCGGCTCCAATCGCAGCCATCACGCCATAATCCTTACCTGTACTGGTCGGTCCTTTCAGACCATTAATAACGACCATGGAAAATTTCTGGGTATTTCCAGTCACCCATTCAGAGCCGGCAAGCGATGGGAAGGTTGGACCACCGCGACCATCGGCACCGTGACAGCCGTTGCAGTTTGCCGAGTAAATCTTCTGGCCTTTTGCTATGTAAGCAGGGAGAGCTTCTTTCGACGCAGGACCTTCTGGCGGAGCTCCTGGTGGCGTTCCGCGGACGTATTTCGGTTTAACCAAAGTATCATAATCAAACCAAGGGCCTGCATTTCCTAACACTGCACCGGCAATCAGCAGGACTAAACCGCATGAGATGATGACCCAGAGCGAAATGGGCTCATGACCGTTATCGGCGATACGATGTTCACGTGCGGTAGCTGCAGTTTCTGAAGCGACGCGGCCGTGGGCTTGCGTAACGTTGATCGTTTCGTCGAGGTCAGGTTTCTGATTCGATTGCGGACTGTTCGATGACATGGTAAAAATTAAGTTAGATCAATACGATGCAGCAGGCATCATGGAGCTGGAGTTGCGGCTTTGGTGGAAGAATCTTCAGTTGGTTTGAAATCAAAAATTGCCGGGACGGAATTATCTTTTTTCAAGGACAAGAGATATGAAACGAGTGCACGCCCATCCGAATTCGGGACAATTTCCTCACCGTTATCACCTTTGAAAGGAAGGGCTTCATTCGATGGATTACCTGTGACTTTCTTTTCAACGAAAAGGAAGCGGAACGAAGGGCAATTGGAGTGGCTGCGGGCAGGTTCCAAACGTGGATTATAAAGATAGCGATACAGCCATTGTTCAGCAGTAATTCCCTTGGCGTAGCTTGCCTCTACACGCACCGCTAAGTTAGAAAGATCAGGTCCCATGCGGTTGATGCCGATGTGGGCGAATTTCTCACCTGCGAAATCGAATGCATTCGATTCACGGCGTGTATCTATCCCCTCTTCTTTGTTTACGAGACCAGCGAAGTCCGAGCGAAACACATCATTACCTGCGTAGTCGGGACGGATGAGTTGGGTGTGGCAGAGGTAGCAACCGTTAGCTGCGTATACTTGTGAACCGTCGGCAACCCTGCCGGCACGTTTCGGGATGTAAACTGCGTTGGTGCCTGTCGCCTCCTCACCCATCGCAACAGGCTCGATAGAACGCATTTCGAAGTAAGGAACGATGACAATTGCCAACCATGCAACTCCGAAACTGGCGGAGAGGCTGAGGAAGAAAGTGCGGAAGCTCATGTGAGGATTGATGTAAGGAATGAAAATTTAGTGTGCGGAAATAGAGCCAGCGTTATCGATATCGCCTTCATCGCCGTGTGGACTATGTCCGTGGGTTGAAATCAATAAGGTTGGGTGGTTGCTGCGACGACCCAGTCCCAGCCACATGAAGGTCAAGTGAAGGAAGAAGAAGAAATTGGATACCAAGATGAAGCACCAGGAAATGGTTGTTGCCCAGACATAGGGATAAGCTCTGAGAGCAGCGGATTCCCAGGGCTGATCAAATTGTTCCTGACCCAGTCCCTGCATCCACCCACCGAAGATAGCAACGATAGCTACCGTGATAATGCCGTAGATAGAAAGATAAAAATGCATTTTGATCAGACGACGGGAAATCCACTCGCGGCGTGTGATGCGAGGCACGATGAAATAGATCGCACCAAACATGACAAAACTAAAGAAGGCATAGATGGCAAGAATTTCAAAACCATAACCCGATAGTGAAAACTGCGTGAGTTTGAGGGTGGAGCCAGGAAGGTTGAGAAAAACAGCGGCTACAGCCATGACCAATAAACCAAACACTCCCACCATCGTGAAACGCAGAGATGGGCTATGGTTTACGATTTCCATGTCAGCCGATGCTGTGCGGAGAATATTGAAAACCGCCGTGAAAGCAGGAATGAAAAACAAGATCGTAGCGGCGGCACCGAGGTAAGGAATGAAAAACGGGATAGGTGCACCTGCGAGTTTCTGCATACCTGCCCATGGCATGATGATCGCGAGCGACCAGAAGCCGAGACGTGCAAGCGAATAGCTATAGATCGGACGACCCGTCACTTTTGGTGTGAGATAAAACGCGGCGGAGAGAGCGACCGGAGTGAAGAACAAGAAGATCAGGCTGGATTTGAACCAAGCGTTGATGCCGTTTGCCATGATTGGATGACCCGGAAAAACGTGCAGAAGAAGATTGGCAGTTAAATAAACCCACGGAAACCATATCATCGCAGCTAATAAATACCATTGGGAGATGTAGACGTGTCCTTCTGGGCGGACTTTGAATTGCACCATCGACCAAATCATGATCGCCAAATAGCTGAGGAGCAGGACTGGCCAAGCGAAGGAAGGAAACTCCATCCATGGCATGCCCGTGCCATATCCGGCAAGGATGCCCAGCACACCTAAGCTAACACCGAGGTTCCAAACGTGACCTGCGGTAAGAATGATACCCGCTGCCTTGCACTCTTGGCGAGAAAGACGGGACATGATCCAAATGATCACACCGAAGGCGGCTTGGAATCCCCAACCATAAATCAAAGTATTGAGATGTGCCGCATGAGTGCGACCGTATGTGAGCCATGAGCAACCATCCATAAAGCCCGGGGCATGCATTTTCGCAGAGGAAATGATTCCGAGGATCATGGAGATAGCGAGCCATGCAGCACCGCTGGTGAGGAAAAACATTACAGGATGACGAAGTGAGCGGTCGATTCCGGCTCTCAACTGAGCATCTTGCAGGCTGGTATTTGCTGTTTCTGTGGACATCTGAACTGGGTAAATCGGTTAGCGAAAAGCTTAGGGTTTGATGAGATCTTGAACGGTGAGTTGCGGTTTGCCTACCTCGTCACGTAATGATTTGACCTCTTCAGGATTCACCGCAGATGCTTTGTTTCCAAAACTATTACGAACGTAGGTAAGCGCGCCAGCGATCTGCTCATCGGTTTGATAAGCCATTGGCAACATACCTGCCGGAAATTGATCATAAACTTTACCCTTTACCTCGATAGGACCTATTAGACCACGAAGCTGGATTTTAATGAGATTGGAAACTGGGCCAGTGACCCACTCGGAACCTGCAAGCGGAGGACCTGCAGGACCACCTTCACCATTCTGACCATGGCATGCACCACAAACCAAATACTGGGCTTTACCGATTTCCATTTGAGCAGGATCGATAGGCACTTCAGCGGCTAGCTTCTTCTCGGTTTCAGAACCAGGAACCAATTGTGCAGGAACCTCGACGGCGATGGGATTGGAATTGGATAGCAATTGTGCAACGTTGGGCGTCACAGCATCGACAGCATCTTGATTTAAAAACTTTGCTTGTTCAGCAGAAACCTCCAACTTGATACCCTCACGAATTTTACCTGCAGCATCTTCAGGCTCCTCGCCTTTCGGGAACCAGCCAAAGATTGCTGCACCACCAAGGATGATGAGCAAGATGACAGCAAAGATCGTGAAGATTCCGAGGCCATTAATGAAGGCTTTGAATCGGATTTGTAAGTTATCGCGAGTGGGGTCCATGCGGTTAGATAAAGATATCAGTTAGAAAGGTTGGCGGATTCGAGAATGCGTGGATCACGGTTCGGGTATAGCGAGTGTTGACCAAGCGCACGAAGAAGAACGAAAAGGAAGGCGGCACCGATGGTGACAAAGGCAAGGATGTCACCCCAGAACGCACCTGGAATGGCAGGTGCAATATCACCGAAGACTTCACGATTGATTCTACCGAGTGAAACACCGCGCTCAGGTATAGTGATCAGATAATGATCTAGCGCATGCATGCAGAGTGTATAGATCGCAACGATGGAGAGGTATTTTGGATTCTTTTTCAGCCATGCTTGAAGCAGCACGATGAATGGAACCACGAAGTGCAAGAATACGAGGCAGAGCATTCCGATGTTCCAGTTGCCGGTGTTACGGATGAGGAAGTAGGAAGTTTCCTCGGTGATGTTGGCATACCAGATCAGGAAATATTGGGAGAACGCGATGTATGCCCAGAAGGTGGTGAAAGCAAACATGAGTTTACCCATGATATGGAAGTGCTCAGAACCTGTGACGTGTTGGAGGTGACCTTTGCTTTTCAACCATGTGCAAACCAAAACAATCACAGCCATGGAGTTGAGCGCGGAACCTGCGAAGAGATAGACACCCCACATGGTGGAGAACCATTTATAATCTAGACCCATCAGGAAATCGAAGCCGGTAAAGGTGATCGTCAGTGCAAAAACGATCAGGGTGTAGGTTGAATGGAACCGGGCACGAAACAGATTTTCAACGCCAGGAATCGGATCCGTATCTTGGCTGGTGGAAAGCTTGCGAAGGAACCAAATCACGAGTGTGAGACCGATGCCATAGAAAGCAAAACGTCCGAACCAGAACGGGATGTTCATGAACCAGTGCTTGTTGTAAAGCAGGTGATCCTCGTGATGAAGATGATCAATTACGGAATGATGGCCGGCATCGCGATGGATATTCATCCACTCAAATAGATACTGATTCACCTGAGGGAAAAGCAGCGGTATACCGAAGAGGAAAACCCAAGGGAAGGTGGAACCAAGGTTTTCAAAAGTGCGGCGAACGGAAGTCCCCCACCCTGAGTTGGAAACGTTATGGAGTAGAGTCCAGAACACGCCACCGATTGAGAGTGTAAGGAAAAAGTAGTAAGCGAATAACCATGAGTATGCGAACGTGCCTTGGAACCATACACCAAATACACCGAACAACCCAAGCAGGCCGATGACGGTGCCGACTCCGGCGATGATGAGTAAAATGGTTTTGATCGTGGAGACCTTCGAGTTGTCGAGATGGTCACCGTGGATGGCTATGTCAGAGGATGTTACGTGGTGGGACATCGGGAAAATTATTTGGCTGCGGTTGCTGCTTCTTTGGCGGCTTGGAGAGTGCGGACGTAGGAAATGATTGCCCAGCGATCGCGGACAGGAATGTTGGCTTTGTAGCCACTCATCATGCCTTTGCCGACGCTGATAACTTCGAACATACGGCCATCGGGATAAGCTGAGGATTTGAAACGGTCTTCATGGAGATTGGCAATACCGGGAACACCGTAGCGCGATGTAATGCCATGACCGTTTCCTGTTTCGCCGTGACAAACACCGCAGTAGATTGCAAAACGCTCTTTACCGCGTTTGATGAGCTCGCTGGCAGTTTCAGTTGTATCCACTCCAAGTTCATCTGGCATGCCAGTGCCATAGTAATCACCAACATGGCCCGTATAGTAGTATCCGGTTTGACCACCGAATTCGTATTCAGGAATACCACCAAGTTCTTTTTTTCCGGATTCGTTGAAACCCAATGGCTGAGTGCCAGTAACCGGCTGACGTGCTCCCTGACGATCAGCAAAGAAACTGCTGGGTGCTTGAGCTTTGAGTTTATCTTGGTTGTCCATGTCAGGAAAAACCTGGATCGGAGGCTTCGAGAAATGCTGACCACGGAAGCCCAGTATCCCGACAACGAGAACCGCGACAATGGCGTATGCTAAGAAAAAGTAGCGCATGGCTGATGATTGTGTTTGCAGGTAAAAGGGTTAGTCTTGTTCTTCTTCAACGAGTTCGATGTTCTCGCCGCCAATGTCTGCGAGCAGATCGCGAGTGGCTTGCGGGCTAAATTTTTCGTCACGTGCTTCAATCGCGATAAAGAAACCGTCATCAGTCGCGCGGTGGAATTGTTTGCTGGCAAACAAAGGATGATTGAGGCGCGGCAATTGCATCAAGCCGAGCAATCCGAACAGCACAGTGAAACCTGAGAACAAAATCGTGAGCTCGAACATCACAGGGAAGAATGCGGGGATCGTGAAGATGTTCGTTGGTTTTGCTTGAACGACAGTTGGATAGAGAATGACCTGGGTCACATAAGCCAAGGTGAAAGCAGTTGCGGTTCCGGTGATACCACCGAAGAATACAAACCATGGCAGAATGGAGCGTTTTAAACCCATCGCAGCATCGAGGCCGTGGACAGGATATGGTGTATAGCAATCCCATTTACGGAAGCCCGCATCGCGTACTTTTTCCGCAGCCTTGTAGAGCGCCGAGGCGCTTTTGAACTCGGCGAGATAGCCATAAACTCGTTTTCGGGTAGTGCTCACGTGGTAGAGTTAGAAGTTATTGGTTAAAAGTTATTAGTTTCAGCTTTTCAGCTTTTTAGAATTTCAGTTTTTACCTGTAAGTTCGTGTTGGTAGGCGGGAGTGACTTCAGTGCCATCGTCAGGATGGGCTTCGTTGTCTTCAAAGTGAGGGTCGCTCTCAAGCTTGGCCCATTTCACCTCGGCGATGTTGATGCATGGCAGGAAGCGGAGGAAGAGAAGGAATAAAGTAAGGAACATCCCTATCGTGCCGACGAAGAGCATCTGGTCTTGTGGAGACGGTGAGAAGGTTTTCCAGTCACCAGGCAGCCACATACGAGCAAGTGTGGTGACGATGATAACGAAACGCTCGAACCACATGCCGACGTTGACGCACATGGCGACAGCCATAACCACCCAGAGATTTTCACGCATCGACTTGAACCAAAAGATTTGAGGAGAGAGCACGTTGAGCGACATCATCGCTGCGTAGGCCCACCAATAAGGACCAGCGATACGGAATTTGAAGGCATCCATTTCGTAGATCGCACCTGAGTAGAATGCGACGAAGAGTTCCATCAAATAGGCGTAACCGACGATGGTTCCGGTAAGCAGAATGATCTTCGCCATGTTATCGATGTGCTTCATGGTGATCAAATCCTGCAAGCCGTAGATGAAACGAGCAGGAATCATGATCGTAAGCACCATAGCGAATCCACCGAAGATCGCGCCTGCGACGAAGTAAGGAGGGAAAATCGTGGTGTGCCATCCAGGAACCACTGAGGTCGCGAAGTCGAACGAAACGACTGAGTGAACCGAAAGCACGAGCGGAGTGGAAAGCGCAGCGAGAAGAAGATAAGCCATTTCGTAGTGGCTCCACTGACGGTTACCACCTCTCCAACCGAGAGCAAAAATACCATATAGGATTTTACGAATGCCTGGCTTGCAGCGATCGCGAATCGTTGCGAGGTCAGGAACCATGCCGAGGAACCAGAAGATCAAGGAAACAGTGAAATAGGTAGAAACCGCGAACACGTCCCAGAGGAGTGGCGACTTGAAGTTTTGCCAAATCGCATTCGCGTTAGGAATAGGAGCAAGGAACCATGCGAACCATACGCGTCCAACGTGGAAGGCTGGGAAAATACCCGCGCACATCACCGCGAAGATTGTCATCGCTTCCGCGGCACGGTTGATGGATGTCCGCCAGTTTTGTCTTGTTAGGAAAAGAATCGCGGAAATCAGGGTTCCGGCGTGACCGATACCAATCCAGAAAACGAAATTCACAATTGGCCAGCCCCACATGATGCGGTTGGTATTTCCCCAAACACCGACACCGGTTGAAACCAGATGGAACAAACCACCACCTACACCGATCAATGCAATCAGGGATGACGGGAGAAACAGCAGCCACCAAATCAATGGCTGACGGTTTTCAATGATGCCGCAAATACGGTCGGTGATCCAATGATAGGATCGATCATTGAGAATCAACTTTTCACGCTTGAGAACAGGAAGTTTGATTCCTGAATGAACGTGCGATGCGTGGTCGGTATTAGATGCCATTTAAGTCGGTTATGAAGTCGTTAGGAAAGTGGGAGAAAGGCATAAGACAGCAAGACTGAAGACATAAGACTGGATGGCTTATGTAAGCGCATTTTCTTCTGATCTTGATTGTTGTGTCTCATTGTCTTGTGTCTTTTAGACCATGTGGATGGTGGATTGACCGATGAATTTCGCATCGGGCATTTTATCATTCGGATTCTTCACGCGAGCCAAGTAACTGGTGCGAGGTAGGGTTCCGATGTAATTGAGTAGATCGTAGTTACGATCTGAATTTTTAGCGCGCATCATTTTGGAAGCGGCACCATCAAGTTTGTTTCCAAATGTGATAGCCTCAGCTGGGCAAGCGTCTTGGCAGGCGGTTTTGACGGAATCGACTGGGATGCGGAGTGCTTCGGTAGAAACCTGATTCTCTGTGGAAAGTTTTCCGGACTCGAGTACCTCTTGTTTCTGACCACGCTTCTGGCGGATAACAGCAGCCTTGATGCGTTGCACACAGTATGTGCATTTCTCCATCACGCCGCGCATACGCACGGTAACGTTCGGGTTTTTTTGAAGGTGATTTGCTTCGCCATCATGACGCTCACCTGCTGGTCCTTTGTTGAGGTTATTTTTGATAAGCGGGTTGCGCTTGTTGTAATCGAAGAAGTTGAATCTGCGCGCTTTGTAAGGGCAGTTATTCGCGCAGTAGCGGGTGCCGATACAACGGTTGTATGCCATCGCGTTCAAGCCGTCTTCGGTATGGACTGTGGCGTTAACCGGGCAAACCGTTTCGCAAGGAGCCGATTCACATTGCATACATCCGACAGGTTGTGGAACGAGGGAGACGTTATCAGGATCAAAGTCATTATCTTTATGTGTCGCGAAATAACGATCCATACGAATCCAGTGCATTTCACGGCCCTTGGCGACTTGTTCTTTACCAACGATAGGGATGTTATTTTCAGATTGGCAAGCAACCAAGCAAGCGTTGCATCCCATGCAGGAAGAAAGGTCGATGGTCATCGCCCACTGATGAAGTGGATCGCTGAGGAATGTCTTACCATTGCGATCTTCTTGCTTATAGAGCGAAATATTAATTGGCGCGTGAGAATCGTTACCTTGTTTTTTAACACCGGCAAGTTGATGAGCAAAATCGCCTTTGTGTTCAACGTCGTTGGTCGAAACCTCACGAGCTAAAGCACGACCATACATGGCGTTGTGTTCTTGAGTTAGAGCGACTGAATAACGCTCTTCGGATTTAGCGATCGTGGCACCGGTAGCGAAGTAGGAAGTATCGGAAGTACGGAGCGGATAAGCATCAAATCCGCGGTTCACACCGACGAGACCGACAAACTTGCTTGCTTTCGGACCACCACGACCTAATTCATCTTCATCATTGAAACCTTGGCCGTAACCCAGAGGAATGATGAGAGTGTTTTCAGCTTGGCCGAAGGAGACGAGAACAGGAAGTTTAAGCGTTTTGCCGTTCACCGTCACGTTGATGATCGGCGACTTGCGGTTTTGACCTTCGCCATCTGGAGAAACTTTGGCATACTTGTCCATAAGCACTCCGTCGATTCCAATCATGGAGCTTAAAGGTTCAAGTGCGATGATCTGGTCATAGATGCCGAGTTCTTTGGCGGTTTTCGGTGCGATGAGAGCGGCGTTGTCCCAAGTGAGCTTGGAAATCGGATCAGGAGCTTCCTGAAGCCAGCCATTGTCGATCCAGCGACCGTCATAGACTGAGGCATCGGTGGCGAAGATCACATCAAGTTTATCTTTCGAAGGAGTTGATACAGAAGCTTGTTTGATCACATCAGCAGCATTCGATGCGAGGGAAACTTTAGGCACTTCATAACTCGAAACTGCGGAACTATAACCGTTTTTGAGAGCCTCTTTCCATTCGGCTTCTGAGCGATTGAAAGTCTTTTTGACGGCCGCCATGGCAGGTGCAGGCGAACCTTTCTCCCCTTCCCCGAGGATGAGTTTTCCGTCGCCAGCGAAAGCGAGCAAAAGCTCAAGCTCGGAAACGCAATTTGGATAGAGCGGAAGAATCATCGGCTGAACCACGGAGTAAACTCCACGGACGGATCTCGAATCGCTCCATGATTCCAAATAATGAGCAGCGGGTATGTGCCATGTGCAAGCATACGCAGTTGCGTTGCTGCGATCACTGACGTGAATGCTGGTTTTCGCTTTTGCGAGAGCTTCAGAAAACTTCAAATCCGCTGGTGCGTCATACACAGGATTCGAAGGAGTTAGGAAAACGACCGTGTCGATGGCAGTGCTGTTGAGATCGCTTGTAAGTGCGGCAATGTCGCCATAACCCACGTTTTCAGATTTATAAGCCATCAAGCCGTTTTCATGACCGATGTTTTGAAGCTTCAAGTTGATCGCAAGAGCGATGTGCTTGAGTGCTTTGGACTGACGTGAGCCAACAAGAACAGCTGTTCTACTACCACTCTTTACCAGATCTTTTGCGAGTTCCTGAATCCACTTCAGTTCGTTGGCATCAGTTATCGATGCATCCATACTGATTTCAGCACCAACTTCGCGAGCGATTTGAGCAGCGATCGCAACGATGCGACTTGGCGCAACGCGCAAACGATGATCTGCCATTCCACCTGTTAGACTGTAAGCTGATTCAACCGCATAGAGGCGGTTCATTTTGCTGGCGTCTGGCTTGTTACTGTAGGTTGCACCTTCGGGTTTGCGACGATTGAAAAATGAAATGTTAGAACCGTGTGGATCAGTTCCGACAAAATCGCAATCGAGTGAAAGGATACGATCAGCGTTATCGAAGTTAGGAACAAGCTTCACGCCTTCACCTAGAACATCTGTGTCATTAACAGTGAGTGCCTCGTATTGGTAAAATTTTGCATTTGAGAACTTTGTTCCGATGTCTTTAACCAATCTCAGTCGGGTTGGACTGTCATCATTTCCGAATACGAAACCGATTTTCGCGCTCTTATCATTTGCGATAGCGCTGATCGCAGCTTGGAATTCTGCAAGCGTGGATTTTTTACCACCATTGAGGAAATCGCGCGAACGTGAGGTTGAGTAGAGATCGAGCACGGATGCTTGTGCAAATGCATCTGTCCCCTCGTAATCGGGATGCAAACGGTTAGGACCCACTTTCGTTGGGCGACCTTCATAAGTCGTAACCACCAATGGCACCGCACCTGCTGCGCGTGGCAGAGAGGATGCGTAGTAAGTTGCTTTTCCTGGGATCACCCATTCTGGGGCATCAGTATAGGGAACGATGTAAGCTTCAGGGCGGCGGCATGCGGCCAAGCCAAAACCGGCAAGAGCGGTCGATGAACCCATGAGTTTTAGGAAGGAGCGGCGACTTGTCTCAAGCGCTTC
This sequence comes from Luteolibacter sp., assembly GCA_044354135.1. Taxonomy (GTDB): domain Bacteria; phylum Verrucomicrobiota; class Verrucomicrobiia; order Verrucomicrobiales; family Akkermansiaceae; genus Luteolibacter. Next base: position 1,283 of record JBILAN010000004.1, on the reverse strand, counting down.
TTGGTTTTCCATTTCTGCCGCGCCCTGTGGAAATTCGCGATCCATCCATTTACGGAATTCTTGGGTGTCCTCAAGTTGGCCAGTGCTGCGCCATGAGATGGTGGTCTCATTTTTTGGGACTTCGGGGTGTTGCAAAATGCGTTTGCTCATATCAGGGCTGCTGAGAAAATGTTTTTAGGAAGTAGTGGATCAGTGATGGCAGGTTGCGCAACTTGTCTTAGGTTTAACCGAGAATTGCTCTTTAAGCTTTGCACCAAGATCGAGAGTGGTTTTTACACCATCTTCAGGTTTGGCGTATTTGGCGACATCAGCATCGCCGTAATGGAAATTGAAAACTTCTTCCAAGGGACGGAGGTGTTTCTCAGGAGCGCGGTGACATTCTAAGCACCAGCCCATCGAGTGTGGCTCGGCTTGATAAATCACTTCCATTTTGTTCACGTCGCCGTGGCAGCTCTGGCAGGAAATACCCCGATTGACGTGTGCCGAGTGATCGAAATACACATAGTCAGGTGCCTTGTGAACGCGCACCCACTCGATCGGTTTGCCATCGTATTTTTCGTAATTCACATTCATCGAACGATGAAGTGGCTCAAGCTTCGGGCTCTCTTTCTGAACATGCTGATGGCAGTTCCAACAGGTGTTGCCGCTCGGCACGTTAGAGTGACCGGATACATCGACGAAGGAATGGCAATAACGGCAATCCAAGCCTAACTGCTCAACGTGGATTTTGTGAGAAAACGGAATCGGTTGTGAAGGCTGATAACCCACAACTTGTGCCTTAGGAGTTGCATAATATCCAAACGCAAGAACAACACCTGTGCCAACAGCACCAAGGCAAAATGCGATTTGAAAAGGTAGTAGGTTTGACCAGCGTGGAAAAATATTCGCCATGAGAGCTAAATGAGTAAGGTGGTAAGCCGCGCGAAGACTGGGAGATTGTGAAAAATTTCACAAGCGATTTTCTTTCATATAATCAAAATAAATTTAATGACTTATTGAGAATGATTATCAATAAAAAACACCTCCGGAGAATGCTTTGAAAAAAGGGGAATTGCCTTGGAAGAAACCATGATTGTTGATCGCGGCTCCCCTCACCTAATTTGCCTGTCCCTATCCCATCACCTGTCACTATTTCATGATTCAATTTGGATTTTATTAGAGCATTTTAAATAAAACTGTAGCCGCAATGGGTAAACCAATTGGTGGCGTCTTTTTGGGTTACCTGTGAGAGAGCGTCTCCAATTGCCAAGAGGAGGGCTTCATTGGTGCGGGCTTCGGCCTTA
>JBILAN010000103.1:0-7209 GCA_044354135.1 Luteolibacter sp. | reverse complement strand
TTTTCTTGAAAGGGCGCTTGGAGTGGCGAGAATGGATGGGATCGCGATGGCTTTACACTCGGAAATCAGTGCGGCGCCCTGAGCGGCGGCAATGCCTACGCGGGTGCCGCTGTAACTGCCCGGCCCGCTACCGACGAGGACGGCATCAAAATGCCGAGATCCGTATTCCTCGACGATTTCTTCAAGCGGCCCGAATAACAGGGCATTGTGGCGTCGATCGCTGGTGAAACTTTTATCGATCACGATCCGTCCGTCGACCGCCAGCGCGAGCGATGCGGTATCGGTGGATGTTTCGAGAATCAGGATGGCAGGCACAGCCGCAGGCTAGCCAGAAATTGGATTTATGGTAGATGAAATTCTTTTCTCTCCTTAGCGGTTTACTTTTGGCTGGTTTCCCATTCCATTCGCCCCCGCTAATCCCTCGTCGAGGTTGGCACAAAACAGAAATGAAACCACAGATGAACGCAGATAATCCTAAAGAGGAAAATGAACCACTGATTAACACTGATTAACACTGATGCTAAGAGGATTAGAAAGAATTCTTCATTCACCTAAAAGGTGAGACTGAAAAAATTCATAACTCTTTGATTATCCGTGTCTATCTGTGTCCATCCGTGGTTCCATTTCTGTTTATAGGATAATCAAAAAAGCAGTGAATCCTTCTCCTCTCTCATTTGAGTGGGAGCAAAGATTATTAACTTATTCTTAAGTAATATTTACAATCTGCGTTCATCCGTGTTCATCTGCGGTTCAATTATCTTTTGAGGTTTAGAGTTTAAAATTTAAAGTTTCCATCCCGTGTCCACTCTCCTTTCAGCGAACGAAATCCGCTTATCTTACTCCTATCAGAATCTTCTCGATGGGGTGACGCTGGCGGTTGCGTCCGGGGAAAAGGTCGGCTTGGTCGGGCGAAATGGCTGCGGGAAAACCTCTTTGCTTAAAATTCTGACTGGTGAGCAAAAGGCCGATTCCGGAGATCTCTCTCTGCGGCGGGGGATCCGAACCGGGTATTTACCTCAGGAGTTCGAACTCGATCCTGAACTCTCAGTGCACGAAAACATCGCGGCGGGTGCTGCGGATATTGTCGAGGCGCTGCGTCGCTACGAAAACGGCGATGGCACAGAAACGGAGCTCCAGGGATTTCTCGAACTACTCGACCATACCGATGGTTGGAATCTCGACTCACGCATCGTTTCGCTCTCCAACGCGCTCGGCACTCCATCGCTCGATGCGCCGACGGGACCTCTATCAGGTGGAGAAAAACGCCGGGTCGCGCTTTGCCGCGCGCTTGCGTGTCAGCCGGATCTACTTCTGTTAGATGAGCCGACCAACCATCTCGATGCTGAATCCATCCGTTGGTTGGAGGATGTGCTGAAAAGCTTTGCCGGTGCGGTGATCTTCGTGACTCATGATCGCTACTTTCTCGATGTCATCGCCACCCGAATCATCGAGATCGATAACGGTCGTGCTTATTCTCACGCAGGAAACTACACAGCGTATCTTGAAAGCAAAGCCATCCGCCAACAGATCGCCGAACAATCCGAGCGCCGGCGTCAGCGATTTCTTCGCACCGAGCTCGAATGGGTGCGCGCCGGTGTGAAAGCCCGCGGCACGAAACAACGCACGAGGCTCGATGCGTTTTACGAAATCGAGGGCATGGAGGCGCCGCCGGAAGAGCGCGAGATGGATTTGCTTTTGCCGCCTGCATCGGACTTGGGAAATGTGGTGATCGAGCTCGAGCAAGCCGGCGTCAACGTCGGCACGGAGAAACATCCGCGTTGGTTGTTCCGCCATCTCGATCTTTCGATCCGTCCCGGAACCTGCACGGGGATCGTGGGAAAAAACGGGGTCGGCAAAACCACATTGCTTAAACTTTGCCTCAATCAACTCGATCCCACCGAAGGCACGGCGGTTCTTGGGAAGCGTGTGAAGGTGAATTACATCGATCAATCCAGGATGCAACTCGATAATACGGGATCGCTGTTAGATGAAATCTCCGATGGCAATGAGAAAGTTCAGTTTGGAAATGAAACGCTTGGTGCCCGAGCGTATTTGCGTAGGTTTCTGTTCAACAACGAACGTATCAACGAACGTGTCGATCTTTTGTCCGGCGGTGAACGCGCGCGCTTGATGTTGGCGAAAGTTTTGAAAACAGGCGGCAATCTCATTATTCTCGACGAGCCGACCAACGATCTCGATCTGCCATCGCTGCGGATGTTGGAAGAAGCGCTTTCAAGTTTTGGTGGCAGCATTCTGTGTGTTTCTCACGATCGATATTTTCTCGATCGGATTTGCGATCAGATCATTGCGTTCGAGGACGATGGTATCCACGTCACACCAGGCAACTACTCGTATTATTTGGAAAAACGCCAACAACGCGAAGCGGCGCAGAAAGCTCAAGCCCACGCATTCAAGGCCCTGCAACCACAGAAACCGCCGGGGCGGGTGGATCGTCCGCGCAAGCTTTCCCAAAAAGAACGCGCGGAGTTGGAGACGATAGAAGATAAAATTTTCGCCGCAGAGGATGAGGTTTTGACCATTGAATCACGCATCAACGATCCTGAGTTCCAGATCAATCATTACGAAAAAATTCCTACTGAGATGGAAAAACTCGAAGCTGCTCGTGCGGCGACTTTGTTACTCTATGCGCGCTGGGATGAGTTGCAGTCAATAGCGGATGCGGAAGCCAACTAGACAACCTCGGGCCTATCTACCAATTGACCAAACGTTTCCTCCATTTTACGCAGGGTTTCGGGGTCGGAAATTTTTTGGTGGTCTTGGGTGGTGATGTAAAGGGTGTCCATCGCGACACCTTTTTCGGTGCAGATGCGTGCGTGCGCGGTGTTGAGATTGGCTTGGTTGATCGTGTGGAATAAATCGTGTAGAAGCCCGATGCGGTCGAGGGCTTGAAGTTCGACCGTGGTGCAAGTCGGGTGTAGATCGTTGGACACGTGGGCACGGACGGGAATGGAGACACCAGTTTCGGTGCGTGGTTTGAGGAAATTGATTTTCCGTTTGAGGTAATCCTCGGGCTCGTAGTTCTCCGCTTCGAAAATGGTGGTGAGGGTGTGGATGAACCGGTTGCGTATGGCGATGTTGGAAATCGGTTCGAAATTTGTGGTACAGACGCGGAACATGTTGAGCACGATGTTATCGGTGCGGGTGAATAGGTCTGCGGAGAGGATGTTGATTTGTTCCGAGGCCAGGGCACAGCAGAGTTTTTCTAACAAAAGTGGGCGGTCGCGAGAAGCGAGGATAAGAGTGGAGTAGCCTTTATCTGGGTGATCAGTCCATTTCACACAATACGGGTGAGAGGATTTGCCTTCTTCTTCGGCAATAAGGAAGTGTCTGACGGTACGGACCTGAGTTTTGATCTCAGCCGCTTCGCGGTAGGCAAATGCAGCCGCGGGGGTGCGGTCGAAGTGCTGACGTATGTCTTCTTGATAATCCTCACGCATTATGGAAATGACTTCGTCGCGGAGTTGGATGCGGTTGGCATCGAGCTTACGATGGAATTTTTCGCGTCCCTCTGTGAGAAAGGCATGTGTGGCGGTATGAAGCTGGAGCATGAGAGAGGATTTCCATCCATTCCATGCATCGGGCGCGGTGCCGCTGGTGTCGCAATAGGTGAAAAGCAACATCGCATCCAGATACTCCGGGTTTTTCATGATCCCAGCAAACTCTGCAATGACTTCCGGATCCTCTAGATTTTTGGTGGTGGCGAAGCGCCAGAAAGTTAGATGGTTATCGACCAAAAACATGATCAAAGCTCGGCGAGGACCTTTGATTTGCATACGAGAACAAAGCTTGATCGCGAGCATGGCTGAACCATCGATGTGCTCGCGGACGTTTTCGGAGCGTCCGGTATCGTGTAAAATGAGAGCGATGTAGAGCGCGTAGGGATCGACGATTTCGAGAAAAAATTTTCTGAAAAGCGCGAGTTTTGGATCTGTGGTGTCGATGAGTTTATCGAGTTCATCGATGCAACGCAGGGTGTGCTCGTCTGCGGTGTAGCGGTGGAAAAATTCGTGTTGCACGAGGCAATCGAGCGCGCCGAATTCGGGGAGGTATCGGCCGAGGAAACCGATGCGATGCATTTGACGAAGGATGCGGGCGACCTGTCCTTTGCGTTCGAGGATGGCTTGGAAAGTTTCTCGGTTGGCTTTGAGGTAGCGGAAGGGTTTGTCGATGTCTTCCCAATGGTTAGCGACGAGGCGGCGCATCTGTGGCGAGAGCCGGAGATTACGGAGTTGGGTGTGCTGGAATAACCGCATCAGGCGGTGAGGGTCGTCTTTAAAAATGTCCTGATTGGCGGGATAGATGCGGCCATCTCGGGCGATAAAGTCATCGAACTCCTCGCGTTTTTTTCTGCGGAAGGTGAGGAAAGAAGTTAGGCCGCTGTCTGCAATGGTTTCCTTCTGGATCTGGAATGTTTCCATGATCGAGTTGGTATGATTATAGAGGTGGCGGGTGTGGCGGTAATAGTCCCGCATGAATGATTCAGTTCGGCGCAGGATGCTGCGTTCTGGGTAATCGAAAGCGGTGGCGACGATGCCTTGGAGTTGAAGTGTTAGAATGTCGGTGGCTTTTCCGGTATGATAGTGAAGTTCATTTCGGACGCGCATCAGGAAATCATAGGCTTCTTCGATTTCCTTGAGAGTGTTGGAGGTGATGATGCGATCTTCGAAGAGTTTTTTTAGATCGCTGCTGCCGGTTTTGATGCGAGCGATCCAAAGAATATTTTGAAAATCGCGAAGGCCACCGCAGGATTCCTTGACGTTGGGTTCCTGCAGGAAAACGGTGTAAGAACTTTTCTTGTGACGTGAACGAAGGTCTTGGCTGCGGGTTTCAAAAAAGGCGTCTTGTTTCTTGCGTATGCAGTTTTTTTCGAATGCGATGAGAAACTCTTTATATAATTCGGAATCTCCCGAAATGAGGCGGGTGTCTAAGAGAGAGGTGAAGTTTTGTTGATCGGCTTTTGCTTGTTCAATGCACTCAGCGATAGATCGACATGCGTGGCCGACTTTAAAACCCATATCCCAGAGCGGATAGAGGACTTGTTGGATAATTTCTTGGGCGTTTTTTGGAAGTTTGTTAGATGCTCGCGGGACGAGAAATAGGATGTCGATATCCGATCCCGGATTCAGGGTGCCGCGTCCGTATCCGCCAGTGGCAACGAGCGCTAGAGGTGAGGATTTGGTTTCTTGAGAATTGAGAGTGGCTTGGAGGATAGTTGTGAGAATTTTATCGATCATTTCGGCACGTGCCTCGCAAACCTCCACTCCGCCTGCTCCTTCACGGTGGAGTTCGAGGATCTTCTTTTGCTCGGTCTCCATATACCGCTGGTAAAGAGCTGTGCGCTCAGAAGGAGAAAGCTGTCCTTCGATGGCTGGCTTAAGGGAAATGGATGAGGTGTCGTCGGACATTTAGAGAAGTTGAAAGTGACTAGTGATAGACGGAAGGGTGAAACCAATCAGAAATCAAAAATCCTCAATCATCAATCGTCAATCTCTGGAGTGAAAGAAGGGATTGAATGACGATTGATGATTGTTGATTTTTGATTGTTGAATGAAAACTATACCTCCAAGCAAACCTTACCGATGCTTGAAGCTGATTCAAGTTGTCGGTGGGCGGCTTGGAGTGATTTGGCAGTGAGAATTTCGGCTGGAGTGAAGTTTAGTTTGGGAAAGGTTCCAGCGTCGCAGCGTTTGGCTATTTCTTGGAGGATTTCCCCTTGGCGTTTCATGTCAGGTGTCTGAAAGCGGGAGCGGGCAGGCATGTATTCCCAGACGATGCGGGGGGATTTTAGCCGGAAAGGATTGCCGATGTGGATGGGATTTTGGGTTTCGACAATGAGTCCAAGCGCACCTAAGGGAGCCAAGAGATCGGCGGTTTGCTCCCAGTAAAGTTCGGTGTCGTAGAGGTTGGCGATCAGGGGGAAATGTTTGAATCCGAGCGACTCGATCTGAGTTCGAAGTGGATCACGATGGTTGATCACATAGTCAGCGCCGAGTTGTTGGCACCATTCGCGTGTCTCCAGACGGGAAGCGGTGGCGATCACGGTGAGTCCGGCGAATTTTGCGAGAGGAATGAACGCGGAGCCGACACCGCCTGCGCCGTTGATGATGAGAATTTCTGTGCCGTAAGGAATTTGCCCATCCGTCATGCGTTCGAACAAGAGTTCCCATGCGGTGAGTGCGACAAGAGGAATGGCGGCGGCTTCGGTGAAGGTAAAGCTCTCGGGTTTCTTCGCGACAAGAGCCGCTTGAACGGTTTGGAATTCAGCATTCGATCCCGCGCGAGTGACGTCTCCAGAGTAGTAGACTTCATCGCCTATGGAAAATTGTTTCACGTCTGAACCGAGAGTCTCGATCACGCCAGCTGCATCGAATCCTAAAATACGTGGTGTTGTTAGATTTTTCTGTCCCAGAGATTTTCGGACTTTGGTATCAACAGGATTAAGCGAAATCGCACGGACACGAATGAGGATTTCGTCCGCTGCGGGTTGGGGGACGGGAGTTTCAAATTCGATGATGGAATCGATCGATGAGTTCATTGCTCCGAGAGCTTTCATGGCTTGATGGGTGTGAGTTCTAGAAAACGCATGCCGTAGGTAATGATGTAAGGAAGGGAAAAGATCGAGAAAATCGTGGTGGCGATGACAACCTGGACTGCGACGGCGGGACGGCCTCCATAGATTTTTGCAAGTAGGATTGGCACCATGGCAGCGGGCATGGCGGCTTGCACGACGAGGACTTGCTTGAGCTCGACAGGCATGGGGATAAATTTTGCACTGGCGATGATAATGATTGGAATCAGAAGCATACGAACCAAGATGGAACCGAGAATGATTTTCCATGAAGGTTTTTCCGTTCCAACGAGATCCATCATAGCAGCTCCAGTCATCACTAAAGCAATAGGGAAGGCTCCGATTCCTATCATGGAAATCGTCTCGCGTGGCGGGCCGGTGATCTTGTCATCGAGATGCAGCAGAACGAGTGTTAGACCGATGCCTACGGCGATGATGGGGCCGTTGATCATGCGTTTCCAATTCATATTGCGATCGCCGCTCAGCAGCATGACTCCGAATGACCAGATGGCGATTTCTACGCCGATGTTGTGCACGAAAAGCACGGCTACGGCCGAGGTGCTCCAGAGGATTTCCACCACAGGAACAGCGGTATAGCCGTAGTTCTGGCAACCGGAAGC
>JBILAN010000105.1:0-6978 GCA_044354135.1 Luteolibacter sp. | reverse complement strand
GCTGTTATGTGGTCGACACCACTTGTGGCGATGTAATGAAAGTATGGCGCCGCGTTCGTGGTTACGCCAAAGACGGCATCACTTCCATCATTCACGGCAAGGCGGATCATGAAGAAACTCGCGCCACCTCATCCCGGGCACTCGGCGAACACGGCCAGGGTCATTACCTTATCATTCTCACCCTCGCGGATACCGATTTTGTCTGTAATTACATCCGCAACGGCGGAGACAAACAGGCGTTTCTTGGCCGCTTCTCAGGCTCCTATTCCCAGGGCTTTGATCCGGATCGCGATCTCACAAAAATCGGCGTCGCAAATCAGACGACCATGTTGAAAAGCGAGACCCAAGAAATTCAGAACCGTTTATCAAAAGCGATCTCCGAGCGCGATGGCTCTATGGAAAATTTCTCCGTTTTCGATACGATATGTGGCGCCACTCAAGAGCGTCAGGACGCTTTGTTTGAAATGCTGAAAACAAAAATGGATCTGCTTCTCGTCGTTGGCGGCTACAATTCTTCGAACACCGCACACCTTGTCGAAATTGGCGAAAAGGAACTGCCCACTTTTTTCATCAGCGATGCATCGCAAATCAAGTCCCTAGAAGAAATCGTGCATTACGATCTTCATCATGAGAAAGAAACGACCTCAAATTACGCTGAGGTCTTTACTGGGAAAGAGAAAGTCATCATTGGGCTCACGGCAGGTGCGTCCTGCCCGAACAACCTGATTGAGGCCACCGTGAAAAAAGTTTTCGAGCTCCGCGGCGAGAAACTTTGACAGTCGGCTTGCCAGTTTCCTCCGGATTTACAAATCTCCCGGCATGGAACATCACGTTTATTTCTGGCTTAAAGACGAATTCAAATCCGAGGCGGGCCGCGCTCGCATGGAAGCCGCGCTTGCGGAATTGGTCAAATCTCCAAACATTTCCAAAGCCCGTTGGGGCAAGCCTGCCGCCACCGAATCTCGTCCCGTCACCGATCATTCATGGGATTACGGCATCTCGCTTCATTTCGACACCATGGAGGCCCATGAAAAATACCAGAAAGCCGATCCCATCCACGACGCCTTCTCCGGCGGGCACAGGGAAATGTGGGCCAAAGTCCTAGTGATGGATTTGGCGTAACCCAACTCGCCACTACAGATACTTCATGAACGCGGTATAGACTTCCGGCGGAATATCTAACAACCCGTAGTCTTTCGAGGAAACGAACAACAGGCTCTGCTTGCCTTTACCTAACAGTTGCCCTTCCGAGCCAAAAATCTGATGCTCGAGAGTACAGAATTTGCGATTCGCCTCAGCGACTTTGATTTTGACAGTGATCGTATCGAACTCGCGGGTCTCGCGGACAAACTTGTGCTCAAAGGATCGCGTGAGGATGTAGAATTTCGTGGTCTTCAAATCGAAATCCGGCATGGCGGCATTGAAGAATAGCTCACGAGTTTTCCCAACATAGAGCGGATACATACCGAAATACACGTTACCAACGGAGTTTGTATCTTGATAAGTTGCAACCATGGAATAGACGAACCATTTGCCTTCGAAATGACCATACAAGTCGTGGCCTCCTGCTGGAGCTGGCGCTGCCACTTCTGTTTGAGTCACAGGCTCCTGTTTTGAAATTGCTTTGAACGCGGGGATCTCCGCGGCGGCATTTATGACTTGTCCCGCTTTTTCGGTCACCAAACGCAACAGATCGGTCGTCGTCACCAACCATACGACATAAGCCAGCGGGAGCAGAGATCCAACATATAACAGCACATTTTGATCGATCATGTATCCGAAAGAAAAAATGACCAAACACAAGCAGGCCATGGAAAACATCCGGATCTGCGGTAGTGGTTGCTGGCTGTTAGGAACGAAACAACGTGCGATTGCCAAAGTGGCATAACCCACAAAAAACGATGCGTAAAACACCATGAAATATTCCACCTCAAATTTTGCAAAGTAACCAATCAAGGTAACAATTGCCACCACCACGAATGTTGGAATCGGGGATGAGACGATTTGTTTTGGAATGATCGAAAGCAACATGTTCTCGCTCTTCTCCACGTTCTTTTCCAAGAACCATTTGAGTGAAACATAGCCGCTATCCAATGTCGTCAGCACACAGACGATCAGGAAGCTGAAATACGCCGTTGGAATCCATGAGCTTCCGCTAAATCCTTTGGTGAAATACTGCACCACGAGATGATGACCATAATAGAGCTTATCCAGTTTTGAGGCAACTAACTCGACGCTCTCACGCGCATTACCCATGACCCACATCGCCAAATAGCCATGAAACATTAGCAGCCCGAAGAAAATCAACCCGCCAAAAATGTAACTCAGGCGAATAGAGGTTTTTTCACGATGCATCTGAATCGCACGTTGCCAATGCTGCAAATCCAACCAAGGACCCACCAATAACCCAACGACCAGCGGCACCGCCAAGCCCCAAAATCGCGTATCCGTATACTCATAATCCTTCCCAAGACCTAAAATCCCATCGCCTGCAGACAACGGGTTCAATGACCACAGCACCGTGACGATACACGCCGATAGTAATACCCCCAACAATGCATGCCCCACCTTGATTTTGCGAATCCCAAATTCTTCTCCAAATAAACATCCCACCGCCAGCAACACAAACACCGCCATCGTCACCGCCAACGCTACGACGGCACTTCCTGAAAAGCCGTCAAAAGTGTCCAATAAGGGCACAAATAGATATTTCACCAGCGCGAAAACCGTCAGCGACAACGCGACAATTTGGTAAATATAGAAAATCAGCCGGAAGGGTTTGGCGAATTTATCGAAAAATAGAGCCAAAGACTCTTGCCCGCCTTGGTGCTTATTCGCCACAATCTGGGTGAGCCAGCCAAATAACATCAGTCCAATTGCGTTCGGTATGGCAAAAATCAGTAGCCCGCGCATCCCATACATAAATGAAATCTGGACGCTAAAAAACAGCCCCAAACCCCACATCCAAGCCAGAGCGACCGAATTTCCCCACAGCAACGCATTCAACCAACGCAAATTCATGCACCAAACAACCCACAAACCCGCATTTCCGCAAGCCTCTTCCCAACAACCCCACCTAGGAACAATCACTTTCATTGAAGTTTAGGGTTTAAACTTCCGATTTTCCCGTTTAACTCTCCCGCCCAGCCCACGCGCCATGATCGAAAATCTTCGTAAATACACTGTTCTTATCATCATCCTCTTTGTGCTCGTCATCATCGGTTTCTTCCTGATGGACGCCAACACCATGCAGAAGTCACGAGGTGGCATTCCTTTCCTCAAAATTTCAAATCGCACATACTCCGATGGCGATGTTCTCAAAGTCGGAGCCTCAGGTTTCGAGCTCACCCAATCGCTGAGCTACCCTGGCTACACCATTGATTTCGAACTATATAAATTCTTAGCCGCTCTTCAGGGAAATGCTTCCTCTGAAAACGACGCTTCAGAGAACTTTTTCATCAACCGCATCTTATTGCGCTCCGCCAAAGCAGAATACGGCATTTATCCAAGTGACGAAGAAATTGATACTTTCATCCGCCAACTGCGTGCCTTCACCAGCCAAGACGGTGCATTTTCCGAAGAAAAATATCGTATCTTCACCGAACGCGGGCTGGGTCGCTTGGGCTTGCTCGAATCCGATGTCCGCGAGCTCGCTTCCGATATCATCATCTATCGCAAACTCTCCGAAATCTTGGGTGCCGGACTCACATCCGACCGTGACATGGTCGCAAAACAAGTCGCCATCGACGGCCAACGCATCAACTCCAAGCTAGCCAAGATCGACATCGCTCCTATCAAAGCCACCATCGCTCCAAGCGAGGATGCAGTTAAAACTTACTGGGAAACCGTTCAAGACGCCTTCAAAACCGATGAAAAACGGAGGCTCGCCTACTTCATCGTGAAATCCACGCCAGCTGCAGAACCCGCTGCAATCGCCCCCCTTGCCGAAGGTGCAGATGAAGCTGCCAAAGCGGATCACGCGAAAAAATCCGCTGAACGCGATGCCACGAGCGCAGAAAACAAAAGGATCGCACGTCTCGAGGTCGGCAAAAAAGTTGACGACTTTCTGTATAAACTCGAGACCCAAAAAGATCTGGAATTCAAAAAGCTTGCCCAAGCCGATGGCTTTGAACTTAAGCAAACCGATCTCATTGCAAAAAACGAAGCTCCTGCAGAACTGTTAGCCCCCATCCAATCATCGAGCAGAGCTGGCAATGCTGCCGATTCGCTATTCAATCTAACCGTTACCGCCGATCATTTATCAAAAATCACCGACATGTCGATTGGCGAAACCGAATGGCTGGTCGCATATGTGGATGAAGTCGTGGCAAGCCGCGTTAAAACTTACGATGAAGCCAAACAAGCGGCCACCGCTCAGTTGTCTGCTGATCAAGCTGCAGCAGCTCTAACTAAGGCCGCCAACGAGGCAAATGATAAAATCAAGACCGCTCTCTCTGAAGGCAAATCCTTCGAAGACGCTGTTAAATCCGCTGGTATCCAATCTGAAATTCTTATCGCTACCAATACCACCCAGCAGGATCAATCCGATGTCGCCAACGCTAAATATCCCGCAGGTCTGTTTGGCACAGCAAAATACACGGCCCCAGGCACACTCACCGAACCCATCATTGAAGATAACCGCGCATTCATTGTGCTCGTTGAAAAACGCGAGTTCGTGACCGATGCAAACACACAAGATGAGATCAAGTCCCAACTCGATCGCAAAAACGAGCAACATGCTCTCAGCGCATTTATGTCTTGGCTCGAGCAAAAAACCGAGGCTGCCAACATCGAGCGACTCAACCGCAGATAAGTCGCTGCAGCACGCAGCCAACTCATCCTTGCGGATTGAAATCCTAACCCTGAAATTTTGAGCGAAGCCATCCAATCCATGTTTGACGATGCCAGCGGCCACCTTGCCCTTGGCGAACTCAATCAAGCCACCGCCCTCTACCGCAAATGTGTCGAACTCGATCCCAATCACTTCGATGCCTGGCACGCTCTCTCGATGGTGCTTCTCAAAACGGATCATCTCAAAGAAGCCCTCGGTGCATCACTCCAAGCAACCACCCTCCAGCCCAACGACCTTCTGGCATGGACCGCCCTCTCCCAAATCTACGTCCGCCTAGGCGACATCGCCAATGCCGAAGCCGCAAAAGCCAACTCCCGCATCCTCTCCATGGGAGGGAAAATCGTTCGTTAGAATAACCCCCTCTTCCTTGAGTTTTGAAATTTGATATCTGAAATTTATGTTTTTTCTCACCACCGCCATCGATTACACCAACGGCTCACCGCACATCGGTCACGCCTATGAAAAAGTCATGGCCGATGTCATTGCCCGCTACCACAGGCTTACCGGTGAGGAAACGTATTTTCTAACAGGTGTCGATCAGCACGGCCAGAAAGTCCAGCAGACCGCGGAGAAGGAAGGTATTTCCCCGGCGGACTATGTCAAAACCGTCACCGCCCGTTTCAGCGCGCTGTGGGATAAAATCGGAGTGCATTACGATGGCTGGGCGGAAACCACCGATCCGCGCCACATCCGTTGCGTTCAGGCCATTCTTTCCGATCTTCATGCCCAAGGTGAGATTTACAAGAAATCCTACAAAGGTTTTTACTCCGTCCGCCAAGAACAGTTTCTAACCGATCGCGACCGCGATGAGGCCGGAAACTTCGGTCCAGAATGGGGCGAGGTCACCGAGATCGAGGAAGATAACTACTACTTCAAACTCTCCGAACACACCCCATGGCTGCGCGAGTTTTTGGAGAACTCCGACGACACGATTCTCCCCAGCTTCCGCAAATCCGAGCTCCTCAATGCGCTCGAAAAAAACACCGCTACCGATCTCTGCATTTCCCGCCCTAAAGATCGCCTGACATGGGGCATCGAACTTCCTTTCGATAACGATTTCGTCACCTATGTTTGGTTTGATGCTCTCATCAACTATATCTCCTTCATCGGCTATACGGCTGACACTTCATTGCCTGATTTCAAAGCCATCTGGTCTGGCCGCCCGATTCATATCATCGGCAAAGACATCCTAGTCCCAGCACACGGTATCTATTGGCTCGCCATGCTTCACGCACTTGGCTTTGAAGACGCTCAGATGCCACAAATCCTCGTTCACGGTTGGTGGAACCGCAGCGGTGAAAAAATGTCCAAATCCCTCGGCAACATTGTCGATCCCGTCGAACTCGCCGATACATTTGGTGTCGATGCCCTACGCTACTACCTCGTGCGCGATATCCATACCGGCAAAGATTCTAACTTCGATGTCGAACGCCTTGTCATGCTGTTCAATACAGAACTTGCTAACGAACTTGGAAACCTCTGTAATCGCGCACTCAACATGAGCGTGCGTTTCACCGCAGGCATCATCACACCTGGCGGTAGCCTCACCGAAGACGACAAGGCGCTTCAGAAATCTCTAACCGATTCCACTGCCGCTTATCGCAAAGCGATGGATAACCATGAAATTTCCATCGGGCTCGAAGCACTAAACCGTCACGTCGTCCATTGCAACCAATATGCCGAGCGCATGAAGCCATGGGAGCTGAATAAAAATCCCGAGAACAAAGATCGCCTTGCTACCGTTCTGCACCATCTAGCAGAATCCGTCGCGCACTGCGCCGTCTTGCTCTCACCCGTTCTTCCAGATGCTTCCAAAAAACTCGCCTGGCAACTCAAGCTTCCCGAAATCTCCAACCTTAAATTGGACGATCTAACTTGGGGCCTGATTCCTAATGGCCACGAAATCGAAAAGCCCTCACCTGTGTTTCCTCGGATTGAAGTGAAGGCAGCGGAGTAAGGATAGTTGCGCCGATTTAAATCGCCCCTTCAGGGCTAGAATGTTTTGGGCATATTCCTAGGGCGATGCCCTAGGCTATCATAACTCAGGCCGTTGGCCTGTTAGAGATCATTCATTTATTGGCACCATCATTCGTTTGTGCCATATCTCTTCAGCACCAACGGTGCGT